>NZ_CAXTGZ010000424.1:2722-5341 GCF_964243625.1 uncultured Caballeronia sp. | reverse complement strand
GAGCGCAAATGGCGTGGGTTGCATGGCGGGTCCAGGGAGAAGAAGCGTGACGGACGCTGTTTAGAGGCGTAGTCTGCCGGTCGTACTTCCGTAAATAAAGCTAACTCTCCTAATGCCACTTAAGAAACGCTAATGCTTGATTATGCCCTTCTCGATGCGCTCGGCGCCGTGGTGCGTCATGGCTCGTTCGATCGCGCGGCGCGCGAGCTCAATGTGACGCCATCGGCGGTATCGCAGCGCGTGAAGCTGCTGGAAGAGCGCGTGGGAAGCGTGCTGGTGAAGCGCGGCCAGCCGTGTATCGCGACGCCACCGGGCGCGCTGCTGTGCCGCCATATTGAACGCGTGCGCCGGCTCGAAACCGAACTCGGCAGTCAGATGCCGACACTGCCCGGCATGCTTGCCGAAGCGTGGCCGACGTTTCGCGTCGCAGTCAACGACGACAGCGTGGGGACGTGGTTCATCGATGCCGTATCGGAATTTTGTGTCGAACGAGAAATGCTCCTGGACCTGGTGATCGACGACCAGGACCACACCGCGCAGCAACTGCGCGACGGCAGCGTGCAAGGCGCGGTGACCACGCAAGCCGAAGCCGTGCAGGGATGCCGGTCGACCAAACTCGGGCGCATGCGGTACCTGCCCGTGTGTTCGCCCGCGTTTTTCGATCGATATTTCGCGGAGGGCCTCACGCGTGACGCGTTGCGCCATGCGCCGCGTGTCGAATTCAATTCGAAGGACCAGATGCAGCGGCGCTTCATCCGCCGCATCACGCGCGCGGATCTCGATCCCCCGCGGCACCTGATTCCGCACGTGGCGGGTTTCGTGCGCGGCTGCGCGTCCGGGATGGGATGGGGCATGTGTCCCGAACGCATGATCCGGCCGCTGATCGAATCGGGCGAACTCGTCCGCGTCGTGCCCGGCGCCCATATGGATGTCGATCTTTATTGGCAGAGCTGGCGGTTGTCCATCGGCTGGCTCGACGATTTCAGGACCATGCTGCAAAAACGCGCAAAGGCATTTCTCGATTAGTCCGCGGCCGCACATCACGATCGCGATTTCGGGATGCGAAACACTGTAATCTCTCGAACTCGTTCCTTCTGCATCGGATACACGAGTCTTGTCGAGCAAACATTCCAACGATAAAAAAACCGCCAATCGCTCGAATCTCGCACGTCGGCGCTTGCGTTATGCCGCCGCGCTGCTTGTGCTCGGCTGCGCCGGCGCAGAGCGTCCAGCAGCGGCAGAGGGTGCTGCGTGCGTTGCGGATGCAGGCCCGTCGCCCCGGCGCGCGGTCGGCCTCGTGCTCTCGGGCGGCGGTGCGCGCGGCTATGCGCACCTCGGCGTGCTGAAAGTGCTGGAGGCGAACCGTATTCCTGTCGACTGCATTGCGGCGACGAGCATGGGTGCGGTCGTCGGCGGACTGTACGCGAGCGGCATGAGCGCGCAGGACATGGACAACCGGCTCGCGAAAATCAATCTCGCCGACGTCGCATTCGACGTCACCGCGCGCGCCGATCTGCCGCAATCGCAGCGGGAGGACGAGCGGCTGTATATGAACAGCTTGTCGTTTGGTTACGGCTCGCGCGGCTTTCGCTTGCCGGCCGGTCTTGTGCAGGGCACGCAGCTTCAGGCACTGCTGCAGGACTGGACGAGCACGGTGCCCGGGGACATCTCGTTCAACGCACTGCCCGTCCCGTTTCGTGCGATCGCCACGGACTTGCAGACCGGCCAGAAGGTCGTGCTCGATCACGGGTCGTTATCGCAGGCGATCCGCGCGAGCATGGCGCTGCCCGGCCTGTTCGCGCCGACGGATGTGGACGGACGCACGCTGGTCGATGGCGGCATAGTCAGCAACCTGCCGATAGAAACCGCCCACGACATGGGCGCCGACGTTGTGATCGCCGTGGATATCGGTTCGCCGCTGCGGCCGCTCGATGCGTTGGCGTCGCCCACCGACGTGATGCAGCAGATGATCGGCATCCTGATCCATCAGAACGTCGCGCGGCAACGCGAACAACTCAAGGCCGACGACGTGCTGATCGAACCCGCGCTCGGTTCCCTCAGCTTCACGGATTTCGCCAATGCGCGCCAGGCCATTGCTGCGGGCGAAGCTGCCGCCACCGCCGCGCTGCCGAAGCTGCGGCATCTGGCGTTGTCGCCTGCGGACTACGCAGCGTATCGCGTGGCGCATTCCGCGCCCGCGAGCAAGCCGGTGCGCATTACGCGCATCGAGATTGCATCGCAGGGCGCGGTGCCGCAGGCGCGCATCCGCGAAACACTGCACGTGCAAGAAGGCGATGTGTACGACCCCGCGGCGGTTTCCAGGGACTTGCTGTCGCTGACCACGCTTGGCAATTTCGAAAGCGCGACGCAGCAACTCGTCGATAACGGCGACGAACACACGCTCGTAATCAATACCCGCGATAAATACTGGGGCCCGAACTTCCTGCTCTTCGGGCTCGGCTTGTCGAGCAGTACAACCGATTCGGGCGGCTTCCGGCTGCACTTGGGTTATCGGCGGCCGTGGCTGACGTCGTCGGGACTGGAGGGGCGTATTGACGGCACGGTCGGCAGCGACCTGACCAGCATTCACGCGGAGTTGCGGCAGCCGTTGTCGAATAC
>NZ_CAXTGZ010000424.1:0-2712 GCF_964243625.1 uncultured Caballeronia sp. | reverse complement strand
GACTTTCAGCGGCGCTATGCGAACCTCTACGACGAGGACGGCAACGTCAAGTTGACGCAATACCTGATTCAAACGGAACGCGCGGGGCTCGACTTTGGCGTGCCGCTTTCCACGCTGGGCGATTTTCGTGTCGGCGTTGCGTACACGCATGCATATGGATCGCCGCAATACAACCTGCCGTCCAACCTTTTTGATCCAAGCCTGCCTCCAACGGACAACCTGTTTCCCGAGATCTACGCGCGGCAAATCAGCGCCCGGGCACGGGTGGTCATCGATCAACTCGACGATCCGCTATTTGCCCGTAAAGGTTATTTCGGTGAGCTTCGCGTGGAGCATTCGCTCTTTGCCGGCAGCGATAGTTTTACCGAGGTGTATGGCAAGGGTATTGTCGCGGCAACGTTCGGACGCCATAGTTTCAATGCGAGCGCGGAGGCCGGCGGCAATTTTGGCAGCTCGACCAACCTCACCAACCCGCTTGGTTTTACGCTCGGGGGATTTCAACACTTGTCGGCGTATGCCGCCGATCAGTTGGCCGGCGACTCGATGTTCTACGGGCAGGTCACATACATGAACCAGATTGCCAGCTTTAATACGCCGCCAATTCGCGGACTGTTTGCGGGCGTCAGCGCGGAAGTCGGAAACGTCTGGCTGAAGGACTCGCAATTCGGCAGCGGATCGCTCAAGCGCAGCTTCACGTTTTTCACTAGCGTGACGAGTTCGTTCGGACCAATTTATCTCGGTGTAGCGTTCGCGCCGGGCGGCAGGACGAACTACTACTTCCAGCTCGGACACGCGTATTGAGTTTGATCGGTGGTCTTCAGGCAGCAGCGCTGACAGGCCAGCTCAATTCGAAACGCGCACCGCTCAACGTCACAGGATCGGTCACCGCAATATGTCCGCGATGTGCGTTCAAAACCTGACGCGTGATCGCCAGTCCGATGCCGTAACCGCCTGTCTGGCGATCGAGCCGCACGAACGGATCGAAGATGCGGTCGCGTTCGTGTTCGGGCACGCCGGCGCCGTCGTCTTCAACAAATATATGTACGTGCCCCCGCTGCACGGACAGCCCGACCACAATCCGTGCCTGAGCATATTTGCTCGCATTGCGCAGCAGGTTGCGCATGGCATACGACATCAGGCGCGTGTCCATAGCAACGCATGCGCACGGATTGATATCCACGTCCCGCACAATGCGCATATGGGTGTAGAGCAGCGTGGCGTCGTGGACCTGCTTGTCGAACCAGTTCAAAAGCGGCGTTGCTTCCAGGTTGGATTGCAGCGAACTATGCTCGAGGCGGGCGTAGGTGAGACTCATATCGATGAGTTCTTCGAGTTCAGTCACATCCTGCCCGATGCCCGCCAATGCCTCGTCATACTCCGCTGCCGATCCCGGCTGGCGCAGGATTTCAAGCGCAAAGCGCACGCGCGCAAGCGGCGTGCGCAATTCGTGCGAGATGCCATTGGTCAGTTCGCGTTGCGCCGCAATGATGCGTTCCATGCGCGCGGCGAGCGCGTTGAGCATGCGCGCAAGCGGCCCGATGATCACGCTATGCGACACGCGTGCACGTATGTTGAAGCGACCGCCCGTGAAGTCGCTTGCGCGCTCGCGGATGATCGTCAGGTCGTGCCAGACGGGCCGCATCCACCGGTATGCAATCAGCGCGGGGAATCCGAACGTCACCGCTGCAATCAGTATTAGCGCAATGCCCGGTATCTGGCCAGCGCGACCCGGAGCAAGGGCAGTTGCTACCACCACAGCCGTCAATATCGCGACACTCAGCAGGCGGAAATACGCGCGCAGATAGAATCGTGACCAGCTTGGCGTGCGATCGGCGCGCGTGTCGGTCCAGGTGCGGCGGAAATGCAGCCAACGCCATTTGCAGTATCGGAGGAAGGGAAGTTTTTGCGCGGTCGCGTTCATGATCGGAGGCATCGGGTTAAGAGCGCGGAGGAACGTGAATCAGCATTCATATGCGCGCTTGAATCTTAGTCTCAGCGCGCAGATGACATTGTCGATATTGCACCATGCGATGTGCATTTTTGTAGCCGGCCATGTCTGAATGGCCGAGCATCATTCCCATGCGATCTTGCTGAATTGATAACCCTTGCCGCGAATGGTCTTGATGCGCTGCGGCGTGGCTGCATCGTCGTTGAGTTTGCGGCGCAGACGCGAAACGCCGCCGTCGATGGTGCGATCCAGCCCGTCGAATTCGAGTCCGCGCAATTGCCGCATCAGGCTCTCGCGGCTGACCACCTCGCCCGCACACATGACCAGCGCCCAAAGCAGATCGAATTCCGCCGATGTGAGCTCCGGGCTGCTGCCGTCGGGCAACCGGACGCTGCGCGTCGCGCGGCTGATTTCGAATTTGCCGAACGCGAACATGTCCGGCTGCGTTGATGCGCCGGCCGTGCGTTCCATGAACGTCACACGGCGCAGTTGCGCCTTGATCCGCGCAAGCAGGATGCGCGGTTCGACCGGTTTGTGAACGTAGTCGTCCGCGCCGAATTCGAGGCCGAGCACTTCATCGAACTGATCGTCGCGCGCGGTCACCATGATGATTACGCCATCGAAATGAGCGCGTGCCTCGCGGCATATCTGGAAGCCGTCCTTGCCGGGCAGGTTGACATCGAGGATCACCAGATCCGGCTGACGCTTGAGTATTGCGGGAATTGCCTCGTTGCCATGCCGGACGACATCGACTTCATAGTCGT
>NZ_CAXTGZ010000423.1:0-5344 GCF_964243625.1 uncultured Caballeronia sp. | reverse complement strand
GGGACGATGCATTGAACGTCGATGTCACGCGGGCGAGTTCTGGACGTTGTTTGGCCTTCGCAAGGAAATTGTCGACGACCGCCGCAAGCTGAGTGGTATTGCCATCCCCTTTGCTCTGAATCCACATCTCCGTGCCGCCGGTCGTGCCGAGTCCAGGGATCGATGGCGGATTCACAGGAAGGATGATCCCTTCCTTGACCTTCGAAAGATTTTCATAGGCACCGATCAGCACCGCTCGCGCATTCTGTGTCCGGATGTTCGCCCACTTGTAGCGTTCGTCGAAACTCTTGAATCCGACGAAAAACGCCGCGGCATTGTTCTTGTTCTGGCTATCGAGCAGACTGAAACCATCGATGACCGTCACGCTTCCAACCGCCGGCTGCTTCATGAAGTAGTCGGTGACGTGCTGGGAGACGTCGCCGGTCCGGTCAAGGCTGGCCGCGTCCGGCATGATCACCGCGCCCAGCAGATATCCCTGGTCTTCCGGCGGCAGGAACGACGTTGGAATGGACTTGCCCATGACGACCGCGAGCGCGATCATTCCCGCGAACAGCAGCAATGCGACCACGAAGCGTTTGATGACGAGTCGCACGACGCGTGTATAACCAGCGGTCATCTTTGCGAAACCGTTATCGAACCATCTGAAAAACGCTGGCTTCTTGTCGTGACCCGGCCTGAGCAGCAAAGCCGCGAGTGCCGGCGACAGCGTCAATGCAACCAGGCCGGAAAAGACCACCGAAATGGCGATGGTGATGGCGAATTGTTTGTAGAGCTGACCCGTTATACCGCCGAGGAACGCCACCGGCACGAACACCGCGCATAGTACGAGGACGATTGCGACCACCGGGCCGGATACTTCGTCCATCGCTCTTTTCGCGGCGTCCTTCGGACTGAGCTTGTGGACGTTCATGTTCCGCTCGACATTCTCGATCACCACAATGGCGTCATCCACCACAATGCCGATGGCGAGCACCATGCCGAACAGGGTCAGCATGTTGATCGAGAAGCCGAGTGCAAGCATGCCCATGAAGGTGCCAAATATCGATACGGGCACGGCCAGGACCGGAATGAGTGTGGCGCGAAAACTTTGCAGGAACGCGTAGACCACGATTACCACCAAAACCAGCGCTTCGAAGAACGTATAAACAACGTCGGAGATCGAGGCGCGAGTGAACTCGGTGGTGTCGAGCGCGATGTCATACTCCAGTCCTTCAGGGAAGGACTTTTTCATCTGCATGAGCGCTTCGCGGACCTGCTTGGACACATCGAGCGCATTCGCACCGGGTTGCTGATAAACCGCGATCACGGTTGCTGGCCTGCCTTGATACTTGCTTCGAATCGAATAATCTTTTTGTCCGAGTTGCGCGCGGCCGACGTCGCGCAGGCGCACGATAGCCGCGTCGCTGCTCGCCGCACGAATGATGATGTTGTCGAACTGGGTCGGGTCGGTCAGGCGGCCTGTGGTCGTGACCGCAAAGGACTGTTCGACAGGAGTGCCCGTCGGCGACTGGCCGATGCTCCCCACTGCAAATTGCTGATTCTGGTTCGCCACGGCCTTTTGCACATCGGAGGCGGTAATGCCGAGCTGTGCCATGCGGTCCGGCTTCAGCCAGATTCGCATCGCGTAGTCGGGCGTGCCGAAAATGCTCGACTGATTGGCGCCGGGCACGCGCTTGATTGCATCGAGTACGTAGATGTTGGTGTAGTTCGCAATGTAGGTCGGATCGTAGCGATTGCTCGGTGAGTAGACCGCGATCACCATCATGAACGCCGATGACTTCTTCTGGACCTGGATACCCTGCGCCTGCACCGAAGACGGCAATTGCGCCAACGCGAGGTTCACGCGGTTTTGTACATCGACTTGTGCAAGCGCCGGGTTCGTGCCGATGTTGAAGAACACGTTTAGCGTGAAGTTACCCGTCGACGAGCTCGACGAGTTCATATAGATCATATTGTCGGCGCCATTGACCTGCTGCTCGATCGGCGCGGCAACATTGTTCGCGACGACATCGGCCGTCGCGCCCGGGTAATTGGCCGAGATAGTGATCTGTGGCGGCGTTATATCGGGATACTGAGCAATCGGCAGGCTCATCATCGAAAGCGCGCCACCTAGCGTGATGATGATCGATATAACGGACGCGAAGATCGGCCGGTCTATGCAAAAGTGGGAAATGTTCATTTGGCCGATCCGCTCAATTTGCTGCGTTATTTCCGGACTTGCCTTGTGCAACGCGCTCGGTGACCATTTCACTGCTGATGGCGGCGGCCGGTGTCGCGGGCGCTTCGGTGATCTTCAATGGCGTGCCGGCTGCAACGCGAATGGCGCCATCGACAACAACACGCTCACCGACCTTCAGGCCGTCCGTGATGAACCAGTCATCTCCGTGCCAGGCGCCCACTTCAACGACCCGCTCATGAGCTTTGGAGTCGCCGTCGACCACCCAGACGAAGTGGCTCTTCGCACCTTGCAGGACGGCGCGTTGTGGAACAAGGATGGCATTGGGACGAGTCGCGCCGGACACCCGGGCGCGCACGAACTGCCCGGGTCGCAGACTGCCTCGCGGATTGGCAAACGAGGCGCGCACGAGGAAGGTTCCGGTCTGAGAACTGAATGCGGGGTTTGCGAAGCTGATACGGCCGTGCGATGGATACACAGTGCCGTCGGCCAGGATCACCGTCACCTCGAAATCATCGCCGTGCGGAAAGCGCAGTTGCTGCTTTCCGATTTCATCGCGATAACTCAGCATCTCGTTTTCAGACACGCTGAAATTCACCCACATCGGGTCGAGCTGATAGACCGTGGTCAGCAAGCCGGTTGCGGCTGCGGTCACAAAGCTGCCGTCTTGTTGTTTCGCGAAGCTGGACAGTCCCGCGAGCGGCGACTTGATGGTTGTGTAACTCAGGTTCAGCTCTGCGGTTGTGACCTGGCCCCTGGCCGCAATCACTGCCGCCTCGGCTTCTTTTTCGCTGCCGATGGCGTCGTCGCGGTCTTTCTCGCTCAGTGCGTTCTGTTTGACAAGCGGAAGCACGCGATCCAGATTGGCCTTTGCCACTGTAAAACGCGCCTGCTGCTGCGCAAGCTGACCCCGCGCCGATTGCAATGTGGCCTCGAACGGTTTTGCGTCCATCAAGAACAGGATCTGGCCGGCCTTTACAGGTTGACCTTCCGTGTAGACGCGCTTGTCCAGGAACCCGTCCACGCGGGCGCGGATTTCGACCTCGCGCGAGCTTTCGGTTTGAGCGGTAAATTCAAAGTCGACCGGCGTGTCGCGCTGGGTAACCGTCATCACGCTAACCTCGGTGGCCTGCCGGGGAAGCTCGTTCGCCGGCTTGCTGCATGCGGCAAGCAGCGTCATCGCCGCAGCGGCAAACGACAGGCGTCGCGTCCAGCGATCACGGGCACGGTTGGTTCCAAATGCGCTGATTCGCACCGATGACATCACCATGTGAGTCTCCCAATGGGCAACCGACTCTTGGATAAACCGCAGGCTAAACCCGGGATACCGAATTCTTAAGGCGCGGTACAGTTTCCAAAGACTACATACGCTTCTTCGCGATTGATGAGGGATACGGTCATGGAACCGTCGGCCTTGTCGATTGCAATGGACCATGCATACCCAAGCTCGGTACCCTGCAGGATCAGTTGGTCAAGTCCCTTGTCGATGAAACGGATAGGCGTGGTGCGCTTGGGACCGGCAATCGTCTGACCCGCGAAGTCGATGCGCATGAACTGCGGCATCCCGACAAACTCGGGAAGTCCGCGAAGGCAGGTCTCACCGGGGTCACATGCGTGTGCGTCGACTGTCGCGCAGATCAGCGGCCTGCTCCCGTCGAACTCAGCGGCGCTCGCTGCCGACGCGACCGCCATCAATGCGAGTGCAGCCACGCCATGCAATAATCTGGTTTTCATCGATGGTCTCCGATAGGCGCCGTGAGCGATCCTTACTGAATCGAGTAGCCGCGTCCCGTCATGCACGCACCAACGGCCCGGTTGTAAGTGGACATCTCCTGGGAGACCTGCTGCTGGTTCGACTGATGTTGACTTGCGGCGGCCTCATTCATGCGACGCTGCCGCAATCCCCCTCCGGCGGTCCCGGTCACGGCGCCAATTGCGGCGCCCTTGCCAGCATTACCCGCGATCGCCCCGATTGCCGCGCCAACAGCAGCACCACCAGCGGCTCCTTTTATGGCCCCCCCCTGCTTTGGCTGTCCGCCTTGTTGATTTGCGCTTTGCTCTGCAATGACAACGGGATCAACGCCTGTTGTCTGCTTCGCCCACAACTGGCATTCCGCCGTGTCCGAGTTCTGCCTTTGAGCGCTCTGCCCTCTTGCCGGATAAATGATCGGCTGCTGAGCTGTGGCTGAAAAAGCGAGCCCAAGTACCGCAGAGCCGATCAGAAGTCGCTGCATTCGTCGCATGGCCCGGCACCCTTCCGTCAAAGTTCCAGCCGCAACGGACCAAGAAATCCGGCCCGGGGGAGCGTGGTGCAAATCAATGCGCATGACTAACGCAACGAGGGCGATCCCTCAGGCGACGCCCACATCGTTACAGGCATCGCTCCGGCAGTCGTTACAGACGAGCGAACATCATCACTCGTCAAACTTCACAATCCGTTGCCCCTGGACCCCGAGACCTGCCATCAAACCCTGCTGACCAAAGATCATCGCGTAGACATCGGCTTTAAGCGTCTCGGACGTCATAGACTTCGCCACGCCGGCATCTACAACCACGACACTCGGCCCCATGCCCACAGACAAACCCGTGCCGCTGCTGACCGAGCTGATAGCCGTATCCGTCATCAGGAACAACGCCTCGGAATAGGTCTGACCGCCAGCCTGCAGGCCATACGACAAGCCGCGCACCCTGTAGTACCCGGTGATCTTTCCGTCAGGACTGAACATCACGCCCTTGCCGCCTTGTGCACCCACAATGAAACCCGCCTTGACGATGCTGGGAAATACCAGAACCCCCTTTGCCCGGTATTGCAGTTCCTGAGCTCGAGGCGCGTTGGCGAACAGTTGCTGCAGTGCTTCGCGCGCTTGCGCGTCGAGCTCGGGATCTCCGCCATTCGCAACGGTGGGGTTTGTTGAGCAGGCCACCGCGAGAAGGAAAAGAGGAATCGCCAGGAGAAGCCGAAGGGTCTTTATCATGATCAATGCTCCGTTGTGAGTGACATCAGGAACTACCTAGTTCAAAAAAGCCTCATATCTCCTGCATGGAACAATGATGCGATTGCCGCCGCGCCAATGCTATTGGACCTTGGTCCCATAGCTCCACTCATTTACCCTGTAGTACTAATCGCAGTGCGAACAGCTTTGATAAAAAGTTCGTCATTGAAAGGCT
>NZ_CAXTGZ010000422.1:0-5350 GCF_964243625.1 uncultured Caballeronia sp. | reverse complement strand
TGACCGAATCCACTCTCGCCGCGCAACTCGTGCAGGCCCGCCGGCAGCGAACGCTGATCGAGGACCTCGAGTCGGCAGATATTCCCGCCGACGCCAACGCGGCTTACGCCATCCAGCATGAAGTCCTGTCGCTGACAGGCGCCCGGATCGGCGCGTGGAAAGTCGGCGCACGCTCGCCCGGCGCGCAGGCGAACACGGCGCCTATCGATGCGGAGCTCGTCCACACATCACCGGCGCGCATTGCGCATGCGTCTTTCTTTCGCGTTTTGATCGAAATGGAAGTGGCATTTCGTTTTTCTCATGCACTTCCGGCGCGCGCGGAAGCTTACAGCCGCAGCGAAGTATTTGCGGCGCTGGGCGGCATGGCGGTGGCGCTCGAAGTCGTCGATAGCCGTTTCGCCCAATGGCCGAACCTTGCGCCGCTTGCGCAACTAGCCGATTCGCAGAACAACGGTGCACTGATCGTGGGCAAGATGGAGCCGTACGAAGTGATCTCACCGGGCTTCGACTTCTTGTCGCCACAACTCGAACTGACCGTCGACGGTGTCTCGATCGTTCCGCCGACCGCAGGCAACCCCGCTGGTGATCCACGTGAACTGCTGGTGTGGTTCGTCAATCATTGCAGCACGAACGGACATACTGTGCAGCCTTTTTGGACCGTCACGACGGGTTCGTACACGGGTGCACGCCGCATTGAGGGGCCAGGTGTAGTAAGTGGACGGATCGACCGTATCGGGGATATTGAATTGACGCTCGAATAGGCATGACGCATGCGGCCGAAGCGCGCATGAACGAAGCTTTAACAGGTTTGTAACGCTGAGCGCCAATGCTATGGCGTTGTAGAAACAGCACTAAATCAAGGCACTCGAATGAGTGCCTTTTTTATTTCGCAAATCCCTTTGCGCATATAGGGTATTGAATGCACAAGCATGCATGCAACGCCAAAACGCCGGGTACCGGAGGTCAACCGATGCCATTGCGACTCGTTGTGTAAGAAAGACCAAAAAGAACATTGCGTCTGCATCGTTTGGGCTTGGTCGTGCGTATATACGCATGGAGCAAGGCAGTCGATGCGTCACACATGCTTCATCGCGGTGGATAACATGTGGATGAGTCTGTGGATGACCGGTAGATAAGCGATGGATAACCTGGGGCATAAGCACGCTGCACAAACGCGGCGCGCGACTTGTCTGCGGCAGCAGCAGCCGGGTGCTTCGGCTGCCAGCGTGCGCATGAGTCCAGGGCTTGTACAGCAAGGCTGTGCAGCTATTGCCGAAGACGTTTCGCGAGTCGGGATGATGATTGTAGGTGAACGAAAATATTCCACCAAGCTAGGAATACTTCGAAGCAAATCAGCAACGCATTTGCATGAAAAAAAATTCGAATAGGTTTAGGATGAACTGAAGCGATGTTGTTCTGATTAGGCGCGCCGCGCACACATTGCTTTCTGACTTCGGCGAGGAGGTAGCATGGATATCTACAGCAGTTTCGCGACCCGCTTCGAAAAAACCCGCGAGGAGGAATTCTCGCTCGAAGAGTATCTCGCGCTCTGCAAAGACGATCCTGCAACGTATGCAACAGCGGGCGAACGGATGTTGGCGGCTATCGGGGAACCGGAGTCAGTCGACACGCGCACGGACCCGCGTTTATCGCGTGTGTTTGCAAACAAGGTGATCAAGGTGTATCCAGCATTCCGTGAGTTCTACGGAATGGAGGAAGTGATCGAGCAGGTGGTGTCGTACTTCCGGCATGCAGCTCAAGGGCTGGAAGAAAAGAAGCAGATCCTGTATTTGCTGGGTCCGGTAGGCGGCGGCAAGTCATCCATTGCCGAACGTCTGAAGCAACTGGCCGAGCGTGTTCCTTTCTACTCAATCAAGGGTTCGCCCGTCAACGAGTCACCTCTTGGCTTGTTCGACTACGACGAAGACGGTCCCATTCTCGAAGAGCAATACGGCATTCCGCGCCGCTACCTCAAGAACATCCTGAGCCCGTGGGCCGTCAAACGCCTTCATGAATTCAACGGCGACATCCGCAAGTTCCGCATCGTTCGTCGCTATCCTTCCATCCTTCGCCAGATCGGTATTGCCAAGACCGAACCGGGCGATGAAAACAATCAGGACATCTCGTCACTGGTCGGCAAGGTCGACATCCGCAAGCTCGAAACCTTTTCACAGGATGATGCCGACGCCTACAGCTACTCCGGTGGATTGTGTCTCGCGAACCAGGGCTTGCTCGAGTTCGTCGAAATGTTCAAGGCGCCAATCAAGGTCCTGCATCCGCTCCTGACCGCCACTCAGGAAGGCAACTTCAAGGGTACGGAAGGTTTCGGCGCAATTCCGTTCGACGGCGTGGTGCTGGCTCACTCGAACGAGTCCGAATGGAAGACGTTCCGCAACAACAAGAACAACGAAGCACTGCTCGATCGTATCTTCGTGGTGAAGGTGCCGTATTGCCTGCGCTATGGCGAAGAGATGAAGATCTACGAGAAGCTGCTGCGTAATTCTTCGTTGACGAACGCAGTGTGCGCACCTGGCACGCTGAAGATGATGGCGCAAATGGCGGTGCTGACGCGTCTTCATGAACCGGAGAATTCCAGCCTCTTTTCGAAGATGCAGGTCTATGACGGCGAGAACCTGAAAGACACCGATCCAAAGGCGAAATCCTTCCAGGAGTACCGCGATTTTGCGGGTGTAGACGAAGGCATGAACGGGGTATCGACCCGCTTTGCGTTCAAGATTCTCTCGCGCGTGTTCAACTTCGATTCCACCGAAGTCGCGGCCAACCCGGTGCACCTGATGTACGTGCTCGAACAACAGATCGAACGCGAGCAGTTCCCGCCGGAAACCGAACAGAAATACCTGTCGTTCATCAAGGACGTGCTTGCCTCGCGGTATGCCGAGTTTATCGGCAAGGAGATTCAGACGGCTTACCTGGAATCGTATTCCGAGTATGGCCAGAACATCTTCGACCGTTACGTCACCTATGCCGATTTCTGGATCCAGGACCAGGAATTCCGCGATCACGATACCGGCGAGAGTTTCGACCGTGCGTCGCTGAATGCGGAACTGGAGAAGATCGAGAAGCCGGCCGGCATCAGCAACCCGAAGGACTTCCGCAACGAAATCGTGAATTTCGTGCTGCGGGCGCGGGCGGCGAATGGCGGCAAGAATCCTGCGTGGATCTCCTACGAGAAGCTGCGGGTGGTGATCGAAAAGAAGATGTTCTCGAACACTGAAGAGCTCCTCCCGGTGATCTCGTTCAACGCCAAAGGATCGGCTGAAGAACAGCGCAAGCATGAGGATTTCGTCAACCGCATGGTCGCAAAGGGTTACACGCCGAAGCAGGTGCGTCTCTTGTGCGACTGGTATCTGCGTGTTCGCAAGTCGTCGTAATTCGGTGCGTCGCGTTACGGTGCGTTCAGTCTTGAGCGAAGGAGGAAATCTGTTCCCAAGCGAAACCAGGCAAAACGTGATTGAATCAGGAATGTGTTGCTAGTTCTATAGTCATACGTTCGCGTGACGCCGGTATCTAACCGGTGAAACGCGAGCACCTTGGCGAGTGCTTGTCGGTCCGCGCCGCAGCGTGCGGTTGAGGCAAACGAGCGCTTCGCTTCCTCGCCAATTACGCGGGAGACTGGATGTGCTGCATCAAATCATCGACCGCAGGTTAGCCGGTAAGAACAAGAGCATTGCCAACCGCGAACGCTTTTTGCGTCGTGTCAAAAACTACATCCGCCGCGCGGTGTCGGACGCCGTTCGAGACCGCAGCATCAAGGACATTCAAAGCACGCAGAGCATCACGATTCCGAAAAAGGACATCGCCGAACCGTCGTTCCGGCATGGCCCTGGCGGAAAGCGCGAGCTCGTGCATCCGGGCAACGCCGAGTACATTCGTGGCGACAAGATCGCGCGTCCGAATGGCGGCGGAGGCGGTGGCGGCAAGAGCGCGAGCAACGAAGGCGAAGGGCAGGACGACTTCGTGTTCGAGCTCTCGCGTGAAGAGTTCATGCAGTATTTCTTCGATGACCTCGAGTTGCCGCGCCTCGTCAAAACCCAGTTGGCCGCCGTGCCGACCTGGAAGAACGTGCGCGCGGGTTTTTCGGCGGAAGGCACGCCCAATAACATCGACGTCGTCCGGTCGCTGCGCAGCGCACTCGGGCGCCGGATCGCGCTGGGTTCGCCCCTGTCGCGTCAGTTGCATGAGATGGAGCGTCAGCTCGAAGTGCTTCTGGACGAGAAAGGTGACCCTGAAGAGATTGCGCGGCTCGAAGCCGAGATCGTGATCATGAAGGGGCGTATCACGCGGATTCCGTTTATCGACCCGTTCGATCTGCGGTATGTCAACCGGGCCAAACAGCCGACGCCCTCCAGCAAGGCCGTCATGTTCTGCCTGATGGACGTGTCCGGTTCCATGGACGAACAGCGCAAGGACTTGTCCAAGCGCTTCTTCATTCTTCTGTATCTGTTCCTGAACCGGAATTACGAAAAGATCGAAGTGGTCTTTATCCGGCACCACACGCGTGCAGAGGAAGTCGATGAAGAAACGTTCTTCCATTCAACAGAAAGCGGTGGCACGGTGGTATCGAGCGCGCTCGAGTTGATGAAAAAGATCATGGACGAGCGTTATTCGCCCTCGGAATGGAATATCTACGGCGCGCAGGCTTCTGACGGCGATAACTGGACGGATGACTCGCCCAAGTGCCGCAAGCTCCTGTCCGAAGACATCCTGCATAAGGTGCGCTATTTCGCGTATATCCAGGTCGCGCCTGAAGAGCAGAACCTTTGGGTCGAATATGCACATCTGGCGCAGAGCGCGCCGGAACTCGCGATGAAAAAAGTCGAATCGGCTGCGGATATTTATCCGGTCTTTCGCGAACTGTTCGAAAAACAACAGGCGGCTGCATGACGACAAGGCATTTGAACAACGAAGCACGCGGGTACCACCTGAAACCTGGCGAAGAACTGAAAGCACAGGACAGCGCGCCGCAAAAGGTCAGGAAGCCGCGCGCAAGCGCGACGCCGGAGGGAGACACCATGAACGTGGCGGAAAAGAGACCGTTGCCATGTCCTTCGGACTGGACGTTCGAACTCATCGAGGAATATGACACCGAGATTGCGCGTGTCGCGCAACGCTATGGGCTCGACGTCTATCCCATCCAGCTTGAACTCATCAGCGCCGAGCAGATGATGGATGCGTACGCGTCGGTGGGCATGCCGGTGAATTATCGGCACTGGTCGTTCGGCAAACATTTTCTGTCGACGGAAAAGAGTTACCGGCGCGGGCAAATGGGACTCGCGTATGAAATCGTCATCAATTCAAATCCGTGCATTCCGTATCTGATGGAAGAGAA
>NZ_CAXTGZ010000421.1:0-5376 GCF_964243625.1 uncultured Caballeronia sp. | reverse complement strand
CTGGCAAGCCGTGATCCGCATTCAGGTCCCGCAGATGCTCGTGCTGATCGTGCCCGCCCTGACGAATCTGATCATCGTGCTGAGCAAGGAGACCGCGGTGTTGTCGGTTGTTACCGTACCGGAACTGACGTTCGTGCTGACGGGTATCGGCTCCGAAAAATTTGCGTTTGTCGAAACGCTGCTCGCGTTGTGCGTATGTTATCTCGTGCTGGTGGAAGCGGCTTCGCGAGCCGGGCAATGGGTCGAATTGCGTGTCGGCCGTTTCCTGACCCGATGAACGCATTAAAAACGCCGACCTCATTTTGAGTGCTGAATCATGAAGAAACCGATTATCGGCAACACGCCGGCGCAGGCTGAATATCTCGTCGATGCCCGGCATGTCAGCAAGCATTTCGGCACGCTCAAGGTACTCGACGACGTTTCGCTCGCTGTGCGCAAGTCGGAGGTGACGTGCATCATCGGGCCGTCGGGTTCGGGCAAAAGCACCCTGCTGCGATCACTCGCGTTCCTCGAGGAATACAGCGAAGGCGAGATTTACATCGAAGGCGAATTGCTGGGTTATGTGACGGAGCGCAACGGCAAGCGCGTGCGCGCACGCCAAGCCGAGATCAATCGTGTGCGCCGTAACGTCGGCATGGTGTTCCAGCAATTCAATTTGTGGCCGCACATGACGGCCATGGAAAATGTCGCCGAAGCGCTGGTGCGCGTGCGCAAACTTCCGAAGGCGGAAGCGCATAAACGCGCGCTCGCCATGCTCGACAAAGTCGGCCTCGCCGATCGTGCGAACAACCATCCCGCGCGTCTTTCCGGCGGTCAGCAGCAACGCGTTGCGATCGCACGCGCGCTCGCCATGGAACCGCACATCATGCTCTTCGACGAACCCACGTCCGCGCTCGATCCGGAGCTCGTTGGCGAGGTGCTTCAGGTCATGAAGAACCTGGCGAACGACGGCATGACGATGGTCATCGTCACTCACGAAATGGGTTTTGCAGCGCAGGTTGCGGACACGGTCATGTTTATAGATCATGGCAAGATTGCCGCGCAGGGCTCGCCCGAGGACGTGTTTCACAACGCCCAGCAGCCACGCCTTCGACAGTTTCTGCAAAACTATCTCGACAGGAACGCGTTCTGGACGCGTTGTGAGGACCCCGCTGCCGGCACCATGCCGGTCGCGACAGAATCCAGCAGGATGTAAAAACATGAATACAAACGGGCTTTCGAACCCAGCATCTGCAGCGCAGGAAACAGCCGTGCCACTCGCGCGCTATGAGCGCGTGAAGGAACATATCCGCACGCGCATTCTCTCGGGGGAATGGCGGCCGGGCGACCGCATTCCGTCGGAGATGACGCTGGTCGGCGAGCTGGGCGTATCGCGCATGACGATCAACCGCGCGTTGCGCGAGCTAACGGAACAAGGGGTATTGACGCGCTTTTCGGGCGTGGGGACGTTCATTGCGGAAGAGAAGCCGCAGTCCACATTGCTGATGATCGCGCATATAGGCGACGAGATTCGTGCCAGAGGTCACGAGTACGGTTATTCGATCATGCTTGCCGTGCGTGAGGCGGCCGCAAGCGATGTGTCCGCCGCGCTAGGTCTGGCGCCTGGTGCGTCCGTGTTTCATGTGGTGTGCGTGCATCGTGAGAACGGGGTGCCGGTGCAACTCGAAGACCGCTATGTGAATCCGGAAGTCGCACCGCATTTTCTGGAGCAGGATTTCTCGACGGTGCGCCCTTCGGAGTATTTGTACAACACGGTGCCCGCACATGAAGTCGAGCACGTGGTCGATGCCGAACTGCCCTCCCGCGCCGATGCCCGCTTGCTCGAGATCGGCCCCGATCAGCCGTGCCTGACGCTGGTGCGCCGGACGTGGGCAAATAATGTTGCGGTGACGTTCGCGCGCTTCGTGCATCCAGGTACGCGATACAGATTGGGATGCCGCTTCAGCAGCGACAACCTACAGCGGCAGAGCTGAGAACGACCCGGCCGCCGTAGGCTTGAAAACGACTTAAACCGTGCCGTGCGACGCGAATTGCAGCGGGCAGAATCCGGCAATCTTGCCGCTTCTCACCTGCTTCGCCACGGCCACGATATCCGGCGCGAAGTAATGATCGAGCTCGTAATGCTCGACATCGGCGCGGATGGATTGCATGACCGGCTGCAAACGCGGACTCGTCAGATGCGGCGCGCGCAAGTCCACGCCCTGCGCCGCCGCGAGCAATTCGATCGCGAGGATATGGGTCACGTTCTCGGCAATATCGCCCAGCTTGCGCGCGGCGAACGTCGCCATGGACACGTGATCTTCCTGATTCGCCGACGTCGGCAGCGAGTCCACCGATGCCGGATGCGCGTAGGTCTTGTTCTCCGATGCAAGCGCGGCCGCCGTCACATGCGCGATCATGAAGCCCGAGTTCACACCGCCATCGCGAACGAGGAAAGGCGGCAAGCCGGAGAGCGTGGCATCGATCAGTAGCGCAATGCGGCGTTCCGCCAATGCGCCGATTTCCGCCGCGGCAATCGCGAGGTTATCGGCGGCAAACGCGACGGGTTCCGCATGAAAGTTGCCGCCCGAAAGCACTTCGCCCGTGTCCGGGAAAATCAGCGGATTGTCCGATACGGCGTTCGCTTCGATCAGCAACACGTTGCCTGCATGACGGATCTGGTCGAGACACGCGCCCATGACCTGCGGCTGGCATCGAAGGCTGTACGGGTCCTGGACCTTGTCGCAATCCTGATGCGACAGGTTGATGCCCGAGCCTTCCAGCAAGGTGCGATATGCAGCGGCTGCATCGATCTGCCCCTGGTGGCCGCGCAACGCGTGAATGCGGGCGTCGAAGGGAACGACGGAACCCTCGGCGGCATCCACCGACAGCGAGCCCGACACCAGACCCGTCCGGTAGAGGTCTTCGATTGCGAACATGTTGTATAACGCGAGCGCGGTCGATGCCTGCGTGCCGTTCAAAAGCGCGAGCCCTTCCTTGGCTTGCAGGGTCAGCGGTTCGAGGCCGACGGACTTGAGTCCATCGATGGCAGGCGCCAGCTTTCCGCCGAGGAACACTTCGCCGATACCCATCAGCACGCCCGACATATGCGCGAGCGGCGCAAGGTCGCCCGATGCGCCAACCGACCCCTTGACCGGAATGACGGGCAGCACGTCTGCGTTGAACAGCGTGATCATGGCGTCCATCACCTTGCGGCGAATGCCGGAATGACCACGCCCCAGGCTCGACAGTTTCAGCGCCATCAACAAACGGACGACGGGCGGCGACATTGGCTCACCGACACCGACCGCGTGCGACAAAACCAGATTGCGCTGCAGGAGTTCGAGCTGGTCTGCGGGAATGTGCGTGTTCGCGAGGCGGCCAAAACCCGTGTTGATGCCGTAGGCCGGCAGGCCTTTCGCGGCGATGTCCTCGACGGCTTTTGCACTGGCATCGATAGCCGCGTGGCTTGCCGGGTCGAGTTCGAGCTCCACACGTTCGCGTGCGATCTGGCGCAGTTGCGGGAGGGTCAGTTTGCCGGGGGTGAGCTTCATCATCGGTGTTGTCCTTGGGCGTCAGGCTTGCGCGTTTGTATGCGGGGCTATCTTGTCTATACAAGAGCATAACCGCGAGTCTAGGACAACAAAATCGGTATATACAAGTATTTTCTGATTTAGGGCGAACGAAAACCGGCGCCGTACCGGCCCTGGAGCCAGCAACAGCGGGGAATGCCGCGTGAAAATGCTGAAATCCAACCTATCGTCGAATTTTGATCGCAGCGCCGAGCCGGTCCATTCCGCATCCTGAAAAACTTCTGTCTATACCGCGTCCCGGAAGACGTCCGAGATCATGGTCACGAGCAGCTCGGCGCAATAAATGAACGCGCGGCACGTGAGCCGCGCGTTAGTCGGCACCTGACGCGGTTTGCGGGTGTTGTTCGAGCAAGATCAAACTGCCGCGTTCGGTCGAGCCAGGCAGCCCCTCGCTCAGCGGGCGGCCAGCCGTGGATGATCAGCCTCTAGCCGCGCCCGACGCCGTGCGTTAGATGCCCGCTTTGTGCGCCGCGAATATGAGCCGCAAACCGAGCGCGGCAACGGCCGTTGCAGCAATCCGGTCAACCCATTTCTTCGCGCGCAGATAAACCTCGCGCGGACGGCGGCTGGAGAAACCCAATGCTACGACGGTGTACCAGCCCGCCTCGATGCCGAACAGCAAAGGCGGCAGCACGAAGTAACACCAGAGTGGCGGATGTTGCGGCAACAAGGCCGCAAAGATACTGCCGTACCAGATAGCGGTCTTCGGGTTGCTGAGTTGCGTAGTCAGGCCGATCAAGAACGATTTCCGCAGATTGCGAGTGTGTGCGGAACGAGCCTGATCGACGCGTAGCGGACTCGATGCACCCCGCCAGATATTGAACGCGATATAGATCAGGTAGAGGCCACCCGCAATTTTTAACGTGACATAGAGCCATGCGACGGCGGACAGCAGCGTGTACAAACCCGCCAGCGCGATGCCGCTGAAGAACACACCGCCTACGCCCATGCCGAGTGCGGTCGCGAGTCCATCGGCGCGGGACAGGCCAATTGCATTGCGCGCGACCAGCACGAAGCTGGGACCGGGGCTCATGGCCCCCATCAGGATCGCGGCGAGGATGGCCAGGACAGCGGCTGAGGCAGTCATCGGAAAGCTCCTTCGTGTGACAGCGAAGCGGTTGGAGGCTTGAAAAATAACACGGTACGGCTTAAGTGGCTTCTTTTCCCCGGCCAGATGAAATCAGGTCTCGGCTGGTGTCACGCGCATCTGCCATGCGGCAAGCAACTCCGCCTGCTTGCTCAGCCAGCGCTTGGGCATGCCTGCGATCCCCATTGATCGGTCCTGCTTGCGTACTCGCCCATGAACCAGAAATGGCGGACTGGTCGAAGGCACGTGAATATCCATCAGTGAAGCGCCGTACCATTCAACGTGACTTTCGTGACCGCACTCGATTGCAAGCTCCACTTCGCGACAATCGCTGCGTACGTACCGTTCGCAATCAACGTATTGAGCGCACCAAGCACGGCATCGCGCAATTTTGGATTCGACTTGGCGAACGCAATGCCTTCAGGCGATGTCGCGAACGGCTCGCCGATAGGCTTGTACGTATTCGGTTCAAGCTTCATTGCGTATGGCAAGGTCTCGCTGCCCTGCACGCCCGCTGCAATGCGTCCTTGCTTGAGTTGCATGCGCGCGGATGAGGTATCTTCGGTTCCCGCGACGGTGATCGCGCCCTTGCCCGCGCCTTCGCAGTTTTTCGCGCTCCACGCGGCGGTATCGGCGGGAAACGATGTGCTGCGGCTCGTACCGACCGGCTTGCCGCACAGGTCCGGCGCCTGTTTGATCTCATGCGCCCGCGACGCA
>NZ_CAXTGZ010000420.1:0-5381 GCF_964243625.1 uncultured Caballeronia sp. | reverse complement strand
GCCAAAGGAGACTTCATGTCTGATCAGAGCAGCTCGATCGTTTTGAACATCGACGAAACCACGCACGTGGCCACGTTGACATTGAATCGCCCTGAGAAGCTGAACAGCTTCACGCGGACAATGCACGAGGAGTTGCGTGCAGCGCTGGACGAGATCGAAGGCAGTCACGCCCGTGCGCTCGTCATCACGGGCTCGGGCCGTGGGTTTTGTGCCGGTCAGGACCTGGCCGACCTCGACTTCACACCCGGAGCCATGACCAATCTGGGCGCCCTGATTGATCAGTATTTCAACCCGCTGGTGCGTCGGTTGCAGGCGTCACGTCTGCCAGTAATTGCGGCTGTGAACGGAATCGCTGCAGGCGCGGGCGCCAACCTGGCGATGGCTTGCGACCTGATCGTGGCCGCTCGTTCGGCGAGCTTCATCCAGGCTTTCGTGAAGATTGGCCTGGTTCCGGACTCCGGCGGCACCTGGCTATTGCCGAGGCGAGTGGGCGAGGCGCGCGCCATGGGCCTTGCACTGACTGGCGACAAATTGAGTGCGGAACAAGCCGAAGCGTGGGGGCTGGCGTGGAAGGTAGTCGACGATGTCGAATTGCAGGACACGGCGCTCACACTTGCAGCGCACCTCGCGCAGCAACCGGCGAAGGCCGTCGCGGCGATCAAACACTCGATCCGCGCAGCAGCGACCAATACACTCGATCAGCAACTCGATCTTGAACGCGACGTTCAGCGCGAACTCGGCGACTCGCACGACTATGCGGAAGGCGTCGCTGCGTTCAAGGAAAAGCGTGCGCCGCGATTCGAAGGCCTTTGACAATCAAACACATCGCTTTTGGAGACGGCAGCAATGAACCCTCAGAAACTCGCCGAAGCAACCGCGCAAACCATGTACGAAGCAGACGCGTGCAGCCGTGCGCTCGGCCTGGAACTGAAGGAAGTACGGCCAGGCTATGCGCGAATGCAAATGAACGTGCGCGACGACTTTCTCAACGGCCACGGGATTTGTCATGGCGGTCTCATCTTCACGCTGGCCGACTCAACGTTCGCGTTCGCTTGCAACTCGTACAACATCAACACGGTCGCGGCCGGCTGTTCAATCGAATTCTTGCGTGCCGTCAAAGGCGGCGATCGTCTGACTGCTGAGGCAACGGAACAATCGCTCACCGGTAGAACGGGTATCTACGACATCCGCGTGACGAACCGTGATGAAGAAACGGTCGCCATGTTTCGCGGCAAGTCCTCCCAGATCAAGGGCAATCTGGTTGCTACCGGGTCCTGACCTGTTTCACACGATGCGCTGAAAAACCATAGCGTCCGGGCAAATTTGATTCGGGCCGCCAACAGATATCTGGAAGGAGACATTTGATGACCGCCCCGCTTCCACTGGACCCTATAGAAACGGCCAGTCGCGACGAACTCACCGCGTTGCAGCTTGAACGCCTCAAGTGGTCGATCGCGCACGCATATGAGAATTCGCCTGTGTACCGGCGCAAGTTCGATGAAGCGGGCGTGCATCCAGGTGACATTAAAAGTCTCGCCGATATCGCGCGCTTCCCGTTCACTACAAAGAAAGATCTTCGCGATAACTACCCGTACGGAATGTTCGCGGTGCCGCACGATCAGGTCTCGCGTATTCATGCATCGTCGGGGACTACGGGTAAGCCGACGGTGGTGGGCTACACGGCGAAAGACATTGATACATGGGCGAACCTTGTCGCGCGCTCCATTCGTGCGGCTGGCGCGCGTCGTGGCGACAAGGTTCATATCAGTTACGGATACGGTCTCTTCACGGGCGGCCTCGGCGCTCATTACGGCGCGGAACGGGCTGGCTTGACCGTGATTCCGTTCGGCGGCGGCCAGACCGAAAAGCAAGTGCAGCTCATCCAGGATTTTCGCCCGGACATCATCATGGTGACGCCCAGCTACATGCTGTCCATTGCCGATGAACTCGAACGCCAGGGCGTTCACCCGGCCGACTGTTCGCTGAGGATCGGGATCTTCGGCGCCGAGCCGTGGACCAACGATATGCGCGCGGCCATCGAGAAGCGCATGGGTATCGACGCCGTGGATATCTATGGACTCTCGGAAGTCATGGGACCGGGCGTGGCGTCGGAATGCGTGGAAACAAAAGATGGCCCGACGATCTGGGAGGATCATTTCTATCCGGAAATCATCGACCCCAACACTGGCGAAGTGCTGCCCGATGGCGAGCTGGGTGAACTTGTGTTCACGTCGCTGACAAAGGAAGCGTTGCCGATCATCCGCTACCGGACGCGCGATCTCACCCGGCTCTTGCCCGGCAGCGCCCGAACCATGCGGCGCATGGAAAAAATCACCGGGCGCTCGGACGACATGATGATCGTGCGAGGCGTAAATGTTTTCCCAACGCAGATCGAGGAGTTGCTGCTCAAGCAGCATGCGCTGGCGCCGCACTACCAGATCGTGCTGACCAAGGAAGGACCGCTCGATGTACTCACGCTCAATGTCGAACCGTGCCCTGAGACAGCGCCGGATGTCGCCGTGCTGCAGCAGGCGAAGGCCGCCCTTGCATACGATATCAAGGCGTTGATCGGGGTCAGCGCGGTGATCGAGTTGCTGGGAGTGAACGGGATTGAGCGTTCAGTGGGAAAGGCGCGGCGCGTAATCGACCGGCGCAAGGCAGCAATCTGACGTCCGGCGTTGCGCTGAAAAGCAGCCGGTCCGAACGGAACGGCTGCCAGAGTCTTACAAGAGAGTATTACAAGAGATCCCTACGAATTCGGCAGCAAGAGCCACATGCGCCCGCCCTGCTTCATCCGGCCGGCGAGATCGCCTGCGTCATCGCCCAATCCCCAAAAATAGTCCGCGCGTACACCGCCTTTGATTGCGCTTCCCGTGTCTTGCGCAAACACTAGGCGGTTCATCGGCGAATTGCTCAGAGGGCGCGTGGTCTGCAGGAAAACCGGCGTTCCAAGCGGGATTGCCGAGGGATCGACGGCAATGGAACGCTCCGGCGTCAATGGAACACCCAATGCGCCGACGGGCCCCGTCCCTACGCCTGCGGCGAGTGTCGAAGCCGCCGGCATTTCGCGGAAAAACACAAAACGCGGATTCACGTCGAGCAAGGCATCCACACGCGCCGGATTCGCTTTCGCCCAAGCCTTGATGCCTTGCATCGTGGCCTGTGCGGGCGTCAATTCGCGCCGGTCCAGCAGTTCGCGGCCGATCGATTTATACGGCTGGTTGTTGGTCCCGCCGAAGCCAACGCGCATGGTCGTGCCGTCTTCCATCACGACTTGCCCCGAACCCTGGACCTGAAGGAAAAACGCTTCGATAGGATCATCGACCCAAACCAGTTCGTTGCCATTCAGCGCGCCTGAACTTTCAAGCTGAGCGCGCGACGGTAATGTCGTGCCGGTCTTGAACCGATACGGCCATCGATACAACGCATATTGGTACGCTCCGTGCCGGGTGCGCGAGCCGCGCAGCAACGGCTCGTAATAGCCGGTCACGAGTCCGTCCAGCGTGCCGTCGGTGTTGGCCAACTGGAACGGCGTGAAGTAGGCCTCGAAGAATTCACGAGCCGCGTTCATGTCAAGGTCGTCGAGCCGTTGCGCCGCCGCGCACGCGCGCCGCCAGGTCGGCTGCTGCGCGAGGCGGCTGCAGTTCTGACGCATGGCGGCAGTTGCGCCAAGCAGTGAATCGTCCTGCCAGCCGGGGACCTGCTGCCAGCTGACGGCGGTCAGCCGGGTAGCCGCGCGCTGTCCCGTGACGATCGGTGCGCCACTCGGCGGAGCTTGATAGCCGGACTTGATGGCGCCACCGCCGCCACACGATGCCAGTAAAACGGCAGTGGTAAGAAAAGCCGCCCAAGCCGCCAATCCGGCGAGCGAAGAGGTGAAACGCTTACAATGTTCGTTCTTGATGAGAACCGCCATGTCAGATCTATTCGACGAATATCCAATGCTTGTTTTTGCGCTCGAGTCACTCGTGGCGCTGCTTCTGCTGATTTTTATCGTCGCGTGGACGGCGTCGGGCAAAAAGAAAAACAGGCGTTAGCAGGACCCAACGCATGCTCAGTGAAGCGTGCGCGGCATGTGCAGCGCGAACTCGGCAATGGGCGCCTCGAAACGCTCGCCGTCTTCGGCCACACAGAAATACGATCCGCGCATGGTGCCGACCGGCGTTGCGATCACGGCCCAACTCGTGTACTCGAACTTCTCGCCCGGCGGCAACAAGGGCTGGTTGCCAACCACGCCAAGCCCTTTCACTTCCTGGACCACGTTGTCGCTATCCGTGATGATCCAGTGCCGCGAGATCAGTTGCGCGGCGACCTGACCGGTATTCCGAATGGTCAGCGTGTATGCGAACGCAAACTGGTGAGCATCCGGTTCCGATTGTTCAGGAAGGTATTGCGTCTGGACCGCTACGCTGAATTCATACTGGCTCATCGCTTTTCCAATTCAAAATATGCTGCGCGCAGCGACGCCCGGCAGGGCGAACAGCGGCACGATTACGCGAATTTGCGTGAACATCAGGTGACGCATTCTGCTTGATGCAGCCGGTACCCGCAACCGAACGCGGTGGCTTGCGACGGCTTTGTCATGCGGCTGAAACGTTGCCGGAATCCTGCGACGACGGGAAAAAGAGCCCGCAGCCGGCCCCGCGCGTTAGCCGTTCGGCCGACGGTCAAAAACGGCGTGTCGCGGTAAAATGAGTTCCTCGCTTGCAACCGGCAGACGTCATGACGCAATTCCGCTTGTCCCCCAGTATCTTGTCCGCCGACTTCGCCATTCTCGGCGAAGAGGTTCGCAATGTCGTCGCCGCCGGCGCGGACTGGATCCATTTCGACGTCATGGACAACCATTACGTTCCGAACCTGACAATCGGCCCCATGGTCTGCAAGGCGCTGCGGCCGCATACGACCGTGCCTATCGACGTGCATTTGATGGTGCGTCCGGTGGACCGTATCGTGCCTGACTTCGCGGAAGCCGGTGCGAATGTGATCAGCTTTCACCCGGAAGGTTCGGATCATATCGACCGGACGCTGTCACTGATTCGCGATCACGGCTGCAAGGCTGGCCTGGTGTTCAACCCGGCGACATCGCTAAATCACCTGGATCACGTGATGGACAAGGTCGATCTCGTGCTGATCATGTCGGTGAACCCGGGTTTCGGCGGCCAGTCGTTCATTCCGGAAGCGCTCAATAAGCTGCGCGAAGCGCGCCGGCGTATCGATGAATACAACGAGCGGACCGGACGCGAGATTCATCTGGAAGTAGACGGCGGCGTGAAGATCGAGAACATTCGTGAAATCGCGGAAGCAGGCGCGGACACATTCGTGGCGGGATCGGCGATTTTCGGGCATCACAACTACGCCGAGATCATCGGCAAGATGCGCGA
>NZ_CAXTGZ010000419.1:0-5398 GCF_964243625.1 uncultured Caballeronia sp. | reverse complement strand
GGAAGGCGTTTTCTTTGCTTCGTTTCTTTTTCGCCGTTGGAAAAAGAAATGAAGTGCCGCCACGCACAGTGGCTAATAGTGCTAAAGAAGTCAGCTAGAACGGAACGCGCGAAGGCCAAAAAAGCATCAACCCAGCATCAACCCCGACCACAACAACAAACCCAAGCGCCAGCGGCCCTCCTGTGCATGGAAAAAACCGAAGTGCTATCCTAAAACGCCTCCAATCCCCACCTTCGGAACCCCTCCATGAGCGCATTGTTTTCACCATTCACGCTGCGGAGCGTGACGCTTCCGAACCGCATCGTTGTATCGCCGATGTGCCAATACTCTGCTGAGCGTGGTGAAGCGACGGCATGGCACATGATCCACTTGGGCAGCCTGGCGTTATCGGGCGCGGGCATGCTGTGCCTCGAAGCGACAGCGGTCGAGCCTGACGGACGCATCACCCCTGGCGACCTGGGCCTCTGGGACGACGTGACCGAAGCGGCGCTCAAACCGGTCATCGATGCAATCCGCAAGCATTCCCACATTGCGATCACGATGCAGCTCGGTCACGCCGGCCGCAAGGCATCGAGCGCGGCGCCGTGGGACGGCGGCCAGTTGATCCCGGTGTCGGAAGGTGGATGGCTGCCATCGGCGCCATCGGCGGTTCCACACAATGAAGGCGAAACGCCGCCGCTCGCACTCGATACCGCCGGCCTCATCCGCATTCGTGACGCATTCGTGGCAACGGCGAAGCGCGCAGCGCGCCTGGGCCTGGACGGGCTCGAAGTGCACGCCGCGCACGGTTACCTGCTGCATCAGTTCCTGTCACCGCTTTCGAATCATCGAACGGATGAATACGGCGGTTCGCTCGAGGTCTTCGACGCCGTGCGCGCCGCGTTCCCCGCCGACAAACCCGTGGGCCTGCGTGTATCGGCATCGGACTGGGTGGAAGGCGGCTGGGATCTGGAGCAGACCATTGCGTTCGTGAAGGAACTGCAGAAGCACAACGTCGACTGGATCGATGTATCGTCGGGCGGCGTCTCGCCGTTGCAGAAGATCCCGCTGTCGCCGGGTTATCAATTGCCGTTTGCCAAGGCCATCAAGGAAGCGACGGGCGTGACCACCATGGGCGTCGGTCTGATCACCGATCCGCAACACGCTGAAGAGATTATCGAGTCGGGTCAGGCGGATCTGGTCGCGCTCGCCCGCGGGCTGCTCTACAATCCGCGCTGGCCGTGGCACGCAGCCGCTCAACTGGGTGCGACCGTCGAAGCGCCGCCGCAATACTGGCGCTCGCAACCACGTGACCAGAAGGCGTTGTTCGGCGATATTTCATTCGGCCAACGATAAGAAATAATGAGCGGTTGAACTCGTGCGCGCCTAGCGTGTACGATGCCGATGTTCACCTGCATGCGTTCAACCATGCAAGTAAAGCAACGCGGCGCCTTGCATTCAGGCCGCCGCGTTTTTTTAATCCACAAACCGGTTCGTCACCGTTCGCGTGAAGCCGGGGCGGGGCAAAGTTGAAGCGTCTGCTAAGCCAAACCGATTCGTTTTAAAGGATCCAGTCGATGAGTTCACGGAGGGTCGTTGTCCGCCGTTCGGGCATACACGGCAAGGGCGTATTCGCCGCTGCGCCACTCGCCAAGGGCGAGCTGATTATCGAGTACAAGGGCGAACGCATTTCGTGGAAAGAGGCGTTGCGCCGTCATCCGCACAACCCGGACGAGCCGAACCATACGTTCTATTTCGCGCTCGAAAACGGCAAGGTGATCGACGGCAAGGTCGACGGCAACAGCGCGCGTTACATCAACCACTCGTGCGCACCGAATTGCGAAGCCGAAGAAAAGGAAGGGCGCGTGTTCATCCACGCGCTGCGTGCGATCAAGGAAGATGAAGAGCTGTACTACGACTACGGTCTCGTCATCGACGGTCGCATCACGAAGAAGCTGAAGAAGGAATACGAGTGCCGCTGCGGCGCGAAGAAATGCCGCGGCACAATGCTGGCGCTCAAGAAGTAGGAATTTTGCGTTGCCAGGAGAAACGCCACGTCAGATTTTTTGCCGTGGCGTTTTTTTATGCAGACTTCAAAGGCATCCGCACGATGAAACGCGCGCCACCTTCCGGCGCTGGCGCGTTTTCGTAATGCACGCTGCCGTCGTGCAGGACCATGATGTCGTGGACGATCGCGAGGCCGAGTCCCGCGCCGCCTTCCACGCCGTGTCCATCGCCACGAAAGAAGCGCTTGAAAAGGTCCGGCTGCTGTTCGAGCGGGACGCCGGGACCGTTGTCTTCCACCACGATTTCGCCGACCTTCCGGCCATTTTCGTCGATAGTCTGCGTAACCGTGACGGTCACGCGCGCGCCTTCCGCGCGGTGCGTGGGCACGTATTTCAACGCGTTATCGATCAGGTTGGCAATCACCTCGCGCACCAGCACGAGATTGCCGCGCACTGTCAGCGGATGTTCGTTTTCGGGATCGTCGAGACGCTGGAAGCCCAGGTCGACATGCGCGTTCAATGCACGTGGAACCCATTCGGCGCCAGTTTCGAATGCGAGCGCGGCGTAGTCGAAATCGGTGAAACGCGCGGCCTGCTCGCCCGGCTCGGCGCGCGCCAATGAAAGCAATTGATTCGATAATCGTACCGCCCGATCCGCCGATGCCCGCAGTTCCTTCACCGCTTCCAGCACCTTGGCCGGGTCCTTTGCGCTCGCGGCCTGCTCGGCGTGCAGCTTCACGGCAGTCAACGGCGTGCGGAGCTGATGGGCGGCATCGGCGATAAATTTGCGTTGTGCGTCGAGCGCCGTCTTCAGGCGGTCGAGCAGGCCGTTCATGGCGCTCGTCAGCGGACGAATCTCGATGGGCACGAACGATTCATCGACCGGTTCCAGCGATGTATGCGTCTGCCGGTTGAGGGTATCGGCGAGATCGGTCAGCGGGTTGAGCTGCTGGTTCACCACGCGCCAGACGATCACCCAGCCGGCCAGCAGTAACAGTAGCAGCGGCATCATGATCGCGACCATGAACTCGACCGCTATCCGGTATCGGGACCCGACGCGTTGTGCGACTTCAACCACGATCGGATTGCCGTGCGCCTGATCCACGCGCACCTGCGCCGCACGCACGCTCGTGCCCTGGTAGGTCGTCTCGAAGACGTATGCGTAGTGAATGCGGCGCACGTTCGTGCCGGTCAGCGGCAGATCGGTTTCGCCGGCGATCTCGTTTTCACCGTCGCTGATCCGGTAGATCAACTGTTCGACAGGATCGGAGAACATGGCGCGGGCGAGCGGCGGCACCGTCAACGGGGCATCGACGCCGGCAAGCTGGATCTGTTTGGAGATTGCCGTGGCGAGGTCCGCAAGCGAACGATCGACCACGTGCTGTGTGTATTGCCACGCGAGCCAGTAAGCCATCAGGCCGCTCATCAGCGCGAGCAGGGACAGCGGCGCGGCGAGGCGACGCAGCAGCGAGCGCCGCAGGCTTGGTGGCTGGCTCGAGGACGTTGTTTTCGACTGCGCCAGGTGCAGCCAGTCGGCGCGGTCGAAACGTTCGTCGGCGGTGCGCCGTGGAGGGAATCGCAAGGTGCTGGGTGTGGTCTCGTCGGGCTGATTGGCCACGGACGAACCGCTTATGCGGCCGGCCGGATTTCCTGCAGCAAGTAGCCAAAGCCTCGCACCGTCACGATTTCCACGCGGCAGTTTTCGAGTTTCTTGCGAACCCGGTGCACGTAGACTTCAATGGCGGTGTCGCCCAGGTCACCACCGAAATGCGTGAGGTGATCCTGCAACTGGGCCTTGCTGACCACGCGGCCGTGACGCAGCAACAGCATTTCCAGCACGGCGAATTCGCGCGGCGACAGTTCGAGCGGTTTTTCGTCGTTGAAGATGCGCCGATCCACGCCCGACAAACGCAAACCACCCAGCGATACTTCCGGACGCGGCACATCGCCGTGCGGGCCGCTACGGCGCATTACGGCGCGAATCCGCGCTTCGAGTTCGGCGGGTTCGAACGGCTTGAGCATGTAGTCGTCAGCGCCGCTGTTCAGGCCCTGGACACGGTCATGCAACTCGTCGCGCGCCGTCAGGATGATCACTGGCGTGTGACGGTTGCCCTGGCGAAAACGCGACAACAGCGTCATGCCGTCGATACCCGGCAAGCCGAGATCGAGTATCACCAGTTCATGACGGTTTTGCGTGAGCGCCTGCTCCGCAAAAATGCCGTCGTGAACCATATCGACGGTGAAACCGGCTTGTTCGAGGCTGCTTTGAATGCCGCGTGCGATAGGGCGGTCATCTTCAATCAGAAGGATTCGCATGGAGGTCGCTCTTATACGATATGGGTTAGGCTCGATTGCACGCTGCGGCTGCCGGCCGGAATTCGCGCATGCTGCGTGACGCGGTGCCAACGGGCAGTCCAGCAATCCTTTTCTTCTTACGCCAAATGCTGCATTGCACATTGCCTTGCAGCGGTTTTATTGCGGCTCGACACTCGCCAGATTCCCATTTGCGTCGAATAAGCCGCCTCGGTTCTTGACGCGCTTATCTGCTTTTCTAAAAGCAAATACGTCGCCAGAACCGTATGCGTCGTGATTGTACAGGGTCGCTCCGTGCTGCCGACGAAGTGAAGCTTTCGAAGTCATGGCGTCACTCCAAAAGCTTACGTATTGATTATGCTCCAACTTTCCGAATGAAAGCCTGCGTTGGCAAAGTCTTGCAACCCGCTTCGTTTTTGCTTTCGAATGGGCGAGCGGCGCGCTTTTTACAGCCTAATATTGCGGATTTTGAATGTCATCGTTTGTAATACGCAGGTTACGGTTTTATCGCAATAAGATTGCTTCGGGCACCGTCTTTATGCATCGGCCGAGGTTTTCGCGATTGAATCGATGAATCTTGCCAGCTTCGCATCGCGCGAAGTCAGGCCTTTTGCCTCGTGTGTAGACAGCGTGATTTCGACCTTGTTATAGACGTTCGACCATTCCGGATGGTGGTCGGCCTTGTCGGCCGTCAGCGCCACGCGCGTCATGAAGCCCCAGGCTTCGTTGAAGTCGGCAAACTCGAATTTCTTCTCGATCGCGCTGCGCCCTGAGACTTCGGTCCAGCCTTTCAGTTTCGCCAGCGCATCGGTCAGGGCCTTGCCCGTCAATTTACCACTCATCGCATCCTCCATTGTGGCGTGAAGCTTGCCTCAGTTGGTTACGCCGGCCTAGGGTCGGCCCAACAACAGGAGGCTTCCGTGAAAATTTCCCGTCGCACCGCTTTGCTTGCCGCCACGTCCGCGGCCACCTCGGGACTCATGGGGCGGGCGGCATTCGCCGAAAAAAGCACCGATACGCTGCGCATTCAGTTCAACGATGCCGTGCCCAACATCGACATGTATTTCAACAGCCAGCGCACCGGCCTTATCCTGGCGCAC
>NZ_CAXTGZ010000418.1:0-5420 GCF_964243625.1 uncultured Caballeronia sp. | reverse complement strand
CTCGGCAACGCATTGACGCATGCTGACGCCGTATTCCAGGCTGTTGTCCCGACAGGGCAATGGTTTGCCGCGGAGTTATGCGATCCGGCGACCTTCGCGCTGGTCGGCTGCACGGTCGCTCCGGGTTTTGAATTCAGCGAATTCGAACTCGCCGACATCGCGGTATTGACGAAAGCGCATCCGCAGCACGCGGATGTGATCGCCCGGTTGGGACCACGGGCCTGAAAAGCCAGGCGAAAAAAAGCGGCGCTCTTCTGATAGAGACGCCGCTTTCTCGTGGCCGTTATTCCTATAGATTCGCTCTCACCGCATCGCGAACGGCATCCATCATGCCGCCGTGATTGAGCGGGATATCGAGTGAATCGGCGTAGACGTCCTGATCCGTCTGTGCGCGTGCCTCTTTCGGTTCGCGTAGCACTTGCGACTCATACGCTGTGTCTGCTGACCGGATGGTGTCACGAGCTACGGCGCGCTGCGCTTGAAAACTCTTCACGATGAACTCCTTGCAGTGATGGAGCGGCGGGAGACTGCGATCCTACGCAATTGCGATGACAAATTTACGACGCGCGGTCCTGCCGATGCGCGTCATTAATCTGTCGGGCCGTTCGCCTGAACCGCGTTGCGCATCCAGCAATGAAAGTGCGGCTCTACAGTGTAATAGCTGTCACAGCGATGGAATCGTACTTCTGGCTTATGAAACGAAGAGAGGTATATCAGCAGCGAGCGCGGAATTTGGCTTGGAAATTGCCGGATCGAAGAGGCGGTTGCAAGAGGTACACACAATATCTGCGCGGGTTTCGGAACACGCATCCACGGCAGCGCGATGCCACGCGGGCGAAAGCCTCGACGCAGGTTTGCCTCACCATGAGAACTTAAAGCGCCGCCTCAACATCAAAGCGGCGCAACGCCGCGTTTCATATTACGGAAAGCGCGTCCGCATTGTGCGGTAGCGTTTCCGTAGCATTTTCTCGTGGCTAGGTGGCTTGCTCAGGCGTGCTGATCCTGCAGATCGGCGTCGCAGTTCTCATTCTGTGGCATGGAAGCCGCAAGAATCATCGCCGATGCGTTTTGCGGTTTCGGATCCCGTTGCGACGGCCGGTAAACCGCGTCGCCCCGATGAATGACTTCGCCGGTCAGGGCGCACGCACCGTCGGTCGTCGCGGTGGTCACGCGCCAACCCTGATAACCGTAATGGCAAGTTGCCGCATCCGACCAATAAACAATCGCAGTGGCGCTGCTCGGCCGTTCGATGACACGCACCACGGCTTCGGGAAACGGCCGTTCGGATTGCGCCGGTGGCGCCGCAACGTGCGGGTGATCGCGCTCCCACGCTCGCGTGAGCCGCTCTAAAAAAGGATGGACGGCCCGTTGCCGCGGGGCAGTTTCTGCCGCGCTTGCGTGAGTCGCTGTCAACGAGCGGACCGTCTGTTGCCACGGGTCCGCGCTTCTGGCTAACGCTGTCATGGTTCGTTCCTGGCATGGTTCACGCTCGAACTTACGCAATCGGCGTGTTCCGATAAATACCATTCAGGTGAATACACTGTCTTGTTAGCGCGAATAATCGCAACCGACGCTTATGCAATAAGGCTTTGCCCGATGTTGCGCCGCCGCGGCCAACATGATTGAAGACGATTGAAACTTTTAATTATTGCGATAGGCCATCGATTCGCCGGGTATTTCGCATGCAGACATCGTTGCGCCGATCGAAACGTATGGAATATGTAAGGTGTCAAACTTTGCGAGAAAGCCTTGGAATGCGTCTTGCGAACGCCATACTGGCTACCTACTACAACACTGAACGAGGTACTCGTGAAGAAAAGTCTTATCGTTACGGCAGTTTTGTTTTCGACTTTGGGCGTGGCATCAGCGGCATTTGCGCAAGGCGCTCCGGGCGGCCCCGGCGGTCCCGGTCACGACGACCACGGCAGCCAGCAGCAGCGCCCGGGCGGTCAACCGCCGCAGGGTATGCAAGGTCACGGCAACGGCTATCAAAATCAGAATCAGGCGCAAAACCACGGTCCGCAGGGCAATTCCGGCGGCCAGCACTACGACAATAACCGTCCGCCTCCCCGCGCCGACAACGGCCCGGGACACGGTGGCCCCGGCGGTCCTGGCATGCGTGGCGACAGCCCGCGCGAATGGCGCCGTGGAGACCGGTTGCCCAATGATTACCGCGACCGTCAGTATGTGGTCGACGACTACCGCGGCTATGGCCTGCGACAGCCGCCACGCGGATACCACTGGGTTGGCGTTGGCGGCGACTATGTCCTCGCTGCGATCGCAACGGGCGTGATCGCTCAGATCGTGCTCAGCGGCGGACGCTAAAACCAGCCGGTTGGCGTAACGCAACGCAAAGAGGCCGTTCAATGAACGGCCTCTTTTGTTGTGCCGGTGAACGGGCGCTCAACTTGGATCTGCAATTGCCTTCACCACACGAGCCAGCGACTTCAGCGTGGCGTCAGGCGAATCCTCGAATTGTGCACCGATGATGGCGCCATCCACGGCCATTGCCAGCGCGCGAGCATCCGCCTTGGCGGTCCTGGAACCGGCAGGCAGCAATGTCCTGATGACATCCGCCATATCCTGTTTGTGACGCCGCGAGATATCGACCGCTTCAGGCAGCGTACCGCCCACTTCCACCACCGCGTTGATGAACGCGCACCCGCGATACACCTCGCTCCCGAACCATTCCGCGAGCGTGGGCACGAGCGCGCTGGCATCGCCGCCGTAGCGTTTGACGGCGTCCTGGAACCACGCCATCCAGTTACGATGCCGGTAATCCAGGAACGCCACGATCAGATCGTTTTTCGCCGGATAATATCGATAAAACGTCTTCTTTGCGACGCCCGATTCTGCGATCACGCGATCGATTCCCGTAGCACGTATGCCATCGCGGTAGAACAGATTGTGCGCGGTAACGAGAATCCGTTCGGCGGGCGGCAGGTCCGCCGCGAAGTCCTTGGTGGAAGCAAGTAGGTTCATGATCGACCATTGTAGACAGGTCTGTCTACCTGCGCTAGAGTACGCCGGTAGACAGACCTGTCTCCACTAGCCAAGCCGCTCGATAACCTCGCCAAGGACCCGTCATGGAAAGCAAGCCGCCGTTCCCCCCGTTCGATGCTGAAACCGCCAAGCAAAAGGTCCGTCTCGCTGAAGACGGATGGAATTCGCGCGATCCCAAGCGGGTTGCGCTGGCATATAGCGAAGACACCCGCTGGCGTAATCGTGCGGAGTTCGTGTCGGGCCGTGCTGAAGCCGAGGCATTTCTTGAGCGCAAATGGGCGCGTGAACTCGACTATCGGCTGATCAAGGAGTTGTGGGCATTCACCGGTTCGCGGATCGCGGTGCGTTTTGCCTACGAATGGCACGATGATTCGAAGAACTGGTTTCGCAGCTTCGGTAACGAAAACTGGGAATTCAACGAAGCGGGTCTGATGACGCATCGGCATGCGAGTATCAACGACTTGCCCATCAAGGAGTCAGAGCGCAAATATCACTGGCCTCTGGGTCGTCGTCCCGACGATCATCCCGGCCTGAGCGACCTGGGCTTCTGAAGCCGGTAGCATCTGGCGCGGCGGCTGAAGCCAGCATTTGCGCGCGCTCCAGCGCCGACACGATCACATCGACGGCGCGATCGCGTGCAATTTCATCTTGCTGGCGAAGTGCAAACGACGGGTGATAGGTGGTGACCAGCCATCCGCCGTTGAACGGCAAGGTCTTATCCAGATGACTGCCAAGCGTGGCCTGTTTCCCAACAAGACTGTGCAGCGCGGTTGCGCCCAGCGCGACGATCACGCGTGGCCTCACCGTCGCGAGTTCCTGCTCGAGCCACACAGAACAGGCATCGACTTCACGTTGTGCCGGCGTCTTGTGCAGCCGGCGCTTGCCGCGCGGTTCCCACTTGAAGTGCTTGACCGCGTTGGTCATGTACACGTCGGCGCGATCGAGGCCGGAGCGTTGCATTGCCGAATCGAGCAGTTGTCCTGCGGGACCGACGAACGGACGCCCCTTCAGATCTTCCTGATCGCCTGGCTGCTCGCCGACCAGCATGATCGCGGCCTGTACCGGACCTTCGCCCTGCACGGCTTGCGTCGCTTCGCGCCAAAGCTCGCAGCGGCGGCAGGCATCGAGGGATGTGGTTGCATGGCGGGCAGGCTGGGCCTTTTCCGCTTCCATGATGATTGCCTTGCCGCTCGTCAGGCTGAGCGCGCCGACACCGCTCGCCTGCGCCACTTTTCCGGCGCCGCTGCGAGCCTCGCTGATCATTTGCGGAATCAACGGGCCCTCCGGCAAGCCCTTCCAGAACCGCACGGGCATGTGCTGATGCAAGGCGGTTTCGTTGAGGCGCGCCGGATTGAAGGTGCTTTTGTAGTAAGTCAGCCAGAGTTTTTCGGCATCGTCTTCGTTTTCAGGAAGGTGGTCGGCCGCGATCGCGGGGCGTCGCTCGATGCGCAGTTCCGTCCCGCTCCACATGGCGGCGCCGTGGGGCGTGGTGATCATCCACGATGAACGGCCCATGCGCTGAGCAAAGTGATCGGCGCTCCAGGCGAGGACATCGTGATCGGGTTCGTACCACGCGACATATTCCGGCGCGCCGAGGGCCGGGTCGCGTTTGCGGAAACGCACGTACGCGATCATGTCGTGTTGCGCGCGCCGAACCGATTTGGCCATCTTGTGCAGACGCACGCCGTCTTCGTCGGCGGCCGATTCCACCGCGCGGTCGCCCTGCGACCATCGCCAGATCAGCTTGTAGAGGAATGCCCAGCGTTCGGAATCGCGGAATGACGCCGCTTCTTTCAGCAGCGTTGCAAAAGTCTTGGAGATCGAGAGAACGGGCGCATCGGAGGGCAGGCCGGGCGGCTTTTCTGCGTCGAAAAGAGAGGGGTCGCTTGCCGTGTGGTCGCTGATTTCCCGCCATTCGATCAATTCCGGCGGCAGTTTCTCCGCGAGCGCCGACAACGCAGCCGCGCGCCAAGCAGCATATTCACCATCGATGACAACCGTCCGCATCCGCATGAGCGCCCCGGCTCACAAAAGGGAGAGCTGAACCGGCGCGGCGGTGAGCGCGCGGCGCAGATGCTCAGACGATACATCGCGAATTGGCGGCTTGTAGTCCTCCGTCGTGACGAAGGGCCGTACTTTGTCCATGCTGCACCTGAGGCGCACGAGGTCGTCGTAGCGAATCTTGCGGGACCGTCGCAAATCGACAATGCGTTTTGCGTTTCTCATGCCGATGCCCGGCACCCGCGCAATCATCCTCAACGCCGCCTTGTTCAGATCCACGGGAAAGCGTTCGCGATGCCCGAGCGCCCACGCGAGCTTCGGGTCGATATCGAGCGAGAGATTGCCCGGGCCATCGAGCAATTCGGACGCACTGAACCCATAGCCGCGCATCAGGAAATCCGCCTGATACAGCCGGT
>NZ_CAXTGZ010000417.1:4237-5421 GCF_964243625.1 uncultured Caballeronia sp. | reverse complement strand
GCATCGCCGTGCCGAGTCTTTCGAACAGCCTCATCAGCCTCATCAAGGATACGTCGCTGGTTTCCGTGATTACGGTAACCGAACTGCTGCGCAGCGCGCAGGAAGTGATCGCCGCCACATACCAGCCCTTGCCGTTGTATCTGGCCGCCGCCGTGGTTTATTGGGTGCTGTGCAGCGTGCTGGAATTCGTGCAACGGCGGCTCGAGCGGAGATTGGCACTGCCGGGAAGGCATTAAACGGCACTTAGGCTTAGCCGTCTCCTTAGCCGTCCAGCCGCGCGCCGAATCTTCCCAGGCGCGGAAAATAATGTTTCTCCGGGTCGAGCGAATACGCAACCCGTCGCGCCCTTCCCATCAATTCATCGCGTGGGAAAAAACCGAAATAGCGCGAATCCGCGCTGTCATCGCGGTTGTCTCCGAGCATCAAATACTGCCCCTTCGGAACGGTCACCGGCCCGAACGAGCGCCGTGGACTCGGCGCGAGGACCGACAACCTGACCACGTGCGAAACGTGCCCGAGCTTCTCATCGAGATACTCGCCCGGCGACGATGAATCACCCGCCACGCCCGCGACATCCACCGGCTGGTAAGCAGCGCGTTTGCCATCGATGTAGAGCACGTTGTCACGCATGGCGACCACGTCCCCAGGCAGACCGATCAACCGCTTCACGATCAGTTCCTTCGCCGCCGACGAATCCACCGTCACGATGTCCCCACGCTGCGGATCGTGCAGATGCAGGATCGCGACATGGGTGAACGGGACGCGCAGATCGTAAGCCATCTTGTCCACGACGATCCGGTCGCCTTCGCGAATGGTCGGCAACATGGAACCGCTTGGCACCACGTTCCAGTCCGCAATCGCGCTTCGAAACAGGGTCATCAGGACCAGGAACGCCACCAGCTTGCGATTGTCGCGCCAGAATCGGGATAAGAATCGCATGGTAAAAATGCCCTGCATGTGAAGACGTCGCAGCGTATCGCGACAATCTGAAATGACGCTTAAACAAGTTGGTGCGCGGCGAGACCGGTCTGTCACTCGGTCTCGAACGGGAAATGCACGCCGAGGTCGCGGCGGGCGGCGTCGGTGATGAAGATCATTTGCATCGATACCGCGTGACGCATGACCGGACTTTCAATCGCCCCAGCGCGCAGCAGCTCGCAAAAGTGCGCGGTTTCGTAGTTCAG
>NZ_CAXTGZ010000417.1:0-4227 GCF_964243625.1 uncultured Caballeronia sp. | reverse complement strand
TCAGGCCACCGCCTTCGAAAGGTGCATCGAGTTCGACCGTGCGGCCATCTACGTAGCGAACCGTTGCGCGCGCGGGGTTCCACCAGTTCTCGTGAATCGTGACCGTGCCGCCGGTCGCGGCAAGCAACGCGTCGCCCTTGCCCTGAAGATCCATACCGCAAAAGATCTGCGCGACACCGCGTTCATGGCGCACATTCAAGCTCGCAAAACTGTCGACGCCGCTTTGCCCGAGCCTGCCGAACGTCTGCACTTCAAGCGGTTCGCCGAGCCAGTCGACCGCGAGGAACGCTTCGTAAATGCCGATATCGAGCAACGCGCCGCCGCCCATGTCCATCGAATACGAAGGATGGTCGAGCGGGACATTTGCAATCGAACACCCGGCGCGTACAAGTCCAATCTGGCCGATGGGGTCCGCCGCCAGATGCTCGCGCAATTGCGTGTAGAGCGGGTAGAACGGCGGTTTCATGGCTTCCATGAAGAGGAGCTTTGAAGACCGGGCGGCGTCGATCATCTGCTGCAACGCGCGTGCATTGACGGCGGCCGGCTTCTCGCAAAGCACGGCACGCCCCGCCTTGAATGCACGCAACGCATACTCGGGATGACTGTTCTGCATGGTCGCAATGTAGAGCGCGTCGATATTTTCGAGCATTGCGTCGAAGCTTTCGAAGGCCTTCGTCTGGTATTTGTCGGCGAATGCGCGCGTGGGCTCCCCCCGGCGCGACCAGACGCCTGCGAGCTGCGTGCCCGGTACGAACGCCAGCCCTTCGGCGAAGCGGTGTGCAATGCGTCCCGCGCCGACGATACCCCAGCGAATCGTGCTCTCTTCGTTCATCTGCTGCGCTCCGTGATTTGATGTCGATGACTCAATGACGCTCATTGTCCACTAAGGGAGCGATCGCCGGGAAGCGTGAACAAACGGCAGGGAGTTAAAAAGACGAGAGGGAGTGAAACGTTTGCGCAGGGAAGAACCCCGGAGACGGCGCCTGAAGCGCCCGGTCACGAGAAACGTGACCAGAAATCTCCCGGAACCGTTCCGGGATCAAGCATGCAGCACGTGCCGAAATCAGGCGCCCGCTGACTGTGATTCGTCGATCGGCGGAGACGAACTGTCCTCGCGTCGTTCAAACGAAAATGCGCGGCCGACTTCTTCAGCCGTGACATCGATCAGGCGGCTCATCGCACGTTCGGCCGCGGCGGCATCGCGTGCACCGATCGCTTCCACGACTTCCCGTTGCGCGCCGAGCGTAGCTTCACGCATCGTCGCAATGCCTTGCACGATCGGATAAACCGTCACCAGCGCACCACGCACGATAGCCGTCATCTGCTGGAAGAACTGATTTCCGCTCGCCGCAACAATGCGTGTGTGAAGCGCGACATCGGCTGCCTGGAACTCGGGCTCGCCCGTTTCGAGCGACGACAGCGCGTCGAACGCTTCGCGAATCCCGGCAAGCTCGTCGGGTGTCGCGCGAGCCGCAGCCAACGCAGCCGCACGCGGCTCGATCAGCATCCGGAACTCGATCACGTCGCGTAAAAACGCCTGGTCGGGCGTGGCCCTGAAACGCCAGCTCACGACGTCTTCATCGATCAGCCGCCAGTCGCTCATCGGCCGGATCCGCGTGCCCGTCTTGGGGCGTACGTCCAGCATGTGACGCGCGAGGAGCATGCTGAGCGCCTCCCGCATCACGGTCCGACTCACGTCGAACTCCTTCGATAAAACATCCTGCGGCGGCAGGATCGCGCCGTACTTCTGTTCGACGATGCCCGATACGAGCCCGTCCATCACCTTGGCCACCAGTGACCGCTCTTTATTTTCGTCCATCACCCCTCTCCCCTTGCGCCCCACATTGTGTCCCTGCGTATCCGGAAAGCTTCCCCAAGCTCCCGGAACCGCACGCCCGTGCAAAGCCGATGAACCAGCAGTGCCGCTACGTGCTCGATAAATTGCGTGTTCAATACCGCGAACGCCAGTCGGAATGTCCCTCTCAAGGGTTATCCCTTTGCCTCTCTTGCGTTCAAGGCGCTGCTTCGGCAACCGCTGTATTAAGTACTCCGTGATTCTGTTGCCTTGTTGCCCTGAGCGGTGGCCTGTGTCTTTTTTGCTTCGCCGTTCAGTTCATGCATTCGTCTTGCGGGTCTTCTTTTCCGCGACGCGTCCGTACTGATCGTCGAAGCGAACAATGTCGTCTTCGCCCAGGTACGTACCCGATTGAACTTCGATCATTTCCAGCGGCGTCTTGCCGGGATTTTCCAGTCGATGCGTCGTGCCAAGCGGAATGTAAGTGGACTGGTTTTCGGTCACGAGGAATGTCTCTTCACCTCGGGTAACAAGTGCCGTGCCGCATACGACGATCCAGTGCTCCGCGCGATGATGGTGCATCTGCAGCGACAGCCGCTGACCCGGCTGCACCACGATCCGCTTCACCTGGAAGCGCTCGCCGTGATCGATCGAATCGTAGAAGCCCCACGGACGCTGTACCTTGCGATGATCGTGCGCTTCTGCGCCCTTCGCTGCTTTCAGACGGCCGACCATCGCTTTCACTTCCTGCACGCGGTCCTTCGATGCCACGAGAATCGCGTCAGCCGTCTCCACCACGACCACACCGCTCACGCCCACGCATGCAACGAGCCGTCCGTCGGAATGCGCAAAGCTGTCGTGCGACCCTTCAAAGAGCACGCGGCCACGCGCCACGTTGCCGTCTTCGTCTTTCTTCGACATGTCCCACACTGCATCCCACGCACCGACGTCGGACCAGCCGGCTGCGAGGGGCACGACCACGCCCGGGAAACCCGGCTCGTGTGCGATGCGTTCCATCACGGCGAAATCGATGGAGTCCGAAGGGCATGCTTCGAAGGCGGCGACATCGAGTTGCGTGAAGCCGTCCTGGTGCAATCCGCGTTCGAAGGCCGCGATGCACGCCGCGTGAATAGCCGGTTGAAAGTGCTCGATCGCGGCGAGCCACACGGATGCGCGGCACACGAAAATGCCGCTGTTCCAGAGATATTCGCCCGATGCAAGGTACTGCTCCGCAATCTCGCGCCTGGGCTTCTCGATAAACCGTTCAAGCACGTGCGCTTCGATCGCGCCAGTGATCGAACCCTTGAGCGCCGCACCCGCCTTGATGTATCCGTAACCTGTTTCGATCTTGTCCGGCACGATGCCGAGCGTGACCAATGCACCGCCTGCCGCGTGTTCGATCGCGGTCGCGATGGTGCGCTGGAATGCGTCGGGATCGGAGACTGCATGGTCTGCGGGCATTGCGACAATCACAGGATCGACGCCTGGAACGGTTGCCTGGGCAGCCCATGCAGCGAGCGTAAGCGCCGGCGCCGTATTGCGCGCACACGGTTCGAGCACGGTGCGAGCGTGACGACCATTACGCTCGATCTGCTGTGCGGTCAGCAATTTGTGTTCCGATCCGCATACAACGATGAGTTCGTCGGCAGTCTCGAGTTGCAGGGCGTGATCGTCCTTGCCGGATGCATCGAGACCGTCGAGACGACGCAGCGTAGCTTCCAGCAATGACTCCGAACCCATGAGTTCGATCAGTTGCTTGGGGAACTGCTGCCTCGACAAGGGCCATAGCCGCGTGCCTGAGCCACCTGCAAGAATGACGGGCTGTACACGCACGCTCGCGGCACTCTCCACGGCAGCGCTCGCGAGGGGATGGCTGGACACGTCCACGGTGACTCCTGATGCGTAAAAGCTGATTGGGGGCTGAACGCGTCGAACAGGTGCGGACGCGCGGAACACACGCATCGATTGATGCGTCATTTAAACAGGCAAATATTTTTAGTTCTGTGCGCGCGCGAACGCCCGCACGCTGTTACGTCTTCGGCGCTTCATGACCGGGACCCGCGAATCTTGCAGATGTCACGCAACGCAAAGTCGACGCTGGACCCGTCACCCCGCGCTAGGGAGCAAGCGCTGTCGCAACCGCGCCGCGACCTCACGCAATTCGCTCGATTCGAACAACGACCATCCGAGGTTACCCACAACCAGCGCCACGCAGATTGCTGCCATGCTGCTCAGCGAATCCATGTAGTCCGCGCACAGCGTAGCGACGATCAGGAACGCCAGATGTCCCGCCATGTTGCGCACGATAGGTTGCGGCTTGAGCTTCGAAAAGTAGAGGAACGCCGCGTAGTCGAAAAAGGTTTTCGCGACCACTGCAACGCCCGCGCCCAGCAAGCCGTACCAGCGAATCCCCAGCCACAGGACCAGCGCGA
>NZ_CAXTGZ010000416.1:0-5437 GCF_964243625.1 uncultured Caballeronia sp. | reverse complement strand
AATCCACCACATCACCACACCCACGATCACATCGAGCACGCGCCACGAGACATCTTTCTCGAACAGCGGCCGCAGCAATCGCGCACCGAACCCGAGCGTGGTGAACCAGATAACCGACGAACACATCGCCCCGGCTGCGAACCACGCGTTCCCCGGCCAGCCGTATCGCGCGCCAATCCCACCCAGCAACACAACGGTGTCGAGATAAACGTGCGGATTGAGCAGCGACAAGGCGAGCACAGTCGATGCCGCTTTCAACGCCGTCTGCGTCTCGCCGTTTTCGGCCTGCAAATGCCCCGGCCCTTTCCATGCCGCATGAAACGCCCGAACGCCGTAGAGGACCAGGAACACTGCACCGGCCCATCGAATCACGTCGAGCAGCACCGGCGCACGGGCGATCAACGCGCCCATTCCGCCGATACCCAACCCAATCAGCAATACATCGATCAAAGCGCAGATCGAGACGACCAGGCCTACGTGTCTTCGCTTCAGGCCTTGCCGCAACACAAACGCGTTTTGAGCGCCAATCGCAATAATCAAACTTGCGCCAAGCCCGGCGCCGGATAAAAAAACTGCTGTCGTCATTCTGCGTCCGGTTGCTGCCCTGGCGCAGCGCGCGCGAACGCATCGATTTGCCCGGCGTGATCGACAATACGTTCGATCGTCGGATACCGGCTCATATCAATGTTGAAACGCCGCGCATTGAACACTTGCGGCACGAGACACAGATCTGCGAGCGTGGGGGTATCGCCGAAGCACAGCGCGCCCACGCGCGGATCGTTCGCAAGACGCTTTTCCAGCGAGCTGAATCCCGCTTCCAGCCAATACCTGTACCACGCGTCTTTCGCTTCTTCGCCAACCTTCAGCGTGTGCTTCAGGTACTTCAGCACCCGCAAGTTGTCGATGGGATGAATTTCGCACGCCACCTGCAGCGCGACCGAACGAATGAACGCACGATCGAGAGCGGTGCCCGGCAGCAATGCCGGCTTGGGATGCGTCTCTTCCAGATATTCGATGATCGCAACCGACTGCGTCAGCACGTCGTCGCCGTCCACGAGCGTTGGCACGATGCCATCCGGATTCAGCTCTCGATACTCGGGCTTCAGTTGCTCCCCACCATCGCGCAGCAGATGAATCGGTGCGTAGTCGTAATCGAGCCCTTTGAGGTTCAGCGCAATCCGCACGCGATACGCGGCCGAACTCCGAAAATAGCTATAGAGCTTCATCGTCTCCTCCCGTTTTTAAAGTCAGACCACGCGCACCGCAAATTCGCCGATTCCGTCCACGCCACCTTTCATCAAGTCGCCTTTCTGGATCGCGCCGACGCCTTCAGGCGTGCCGGTGAAAATCAGGTCGCCGGGGAACAACTCGAACAACGTCGATAAATACGCGATCGTCTCGCCGACCGACCAGATCAGTTGCGAGATGTCCGAGCGCTGCTTTTCTTCGCCATTGACCGTGAGCCAGATCGCGCTTTTTTCCAGGTGCCCGACTTGCGCGACCGGATGGATTGGACCAAGCGGCGCGGATTGATCGAAGCCCTTTGCGGTATCCCACGGACGGCCGAGTTTCTTCGCTTCGGCCTGCAAGTCGCGGCGAGTCATGTCGAGGCCGAGCGCGTAGCCGAATACGTAGTCAAGCGCATGATCGGCGGGAATGTCCTTGCCCCGCTTGCCGATGGCCGCAACCAGTTCCATCTCGAAATGCACATTCTTCGATTGCGACGGATACGGGAATTCGCCGGTCGCGCCGGGTGCGACAAACAGCACGGCATCAGCGGGCTTGGCGAAAAAGAACGGCGGCTCGCGATCTGGATCGTGGCCCATCTCACGCGCGTGCGCCTCGTAGTTTCGGCCGACGCAATAAATCCGGCGAACGGGAAATTCGTCGCTGGAACCGGCTACCGGTACAGCAACCACGGGCGCCGCAGCAAATACATGACTCATCGCGCTTCTCTCCTGTTGGCATGACTCGACCCGGATGGCTCGACCAAGGACTCAAGTTTAACGTGCGCGGTTTGCCGTCGCGACTCGGCCGAATGGCATGGGAGGTGAGGCAGACGCGGCCCAATTGCTTGCAAGGCCGCCGCAAATGCGGTACTGAATATGTTTCCGCACTGCGCAACTGAAGCGGCTGAACGTGCACAACCAGACGGCCGCCCGGACCAATCGATGACCGACTCCCCTGCTTTCCCCTGCGCCCGTTTCATCAAGGAAATTGGCCGCGGGCCAAACGGTGCGCGTGCGCTCACGCGCGAGGACACATACGCGCTCTACGAAGCGATGCTCGACAACCGCGTCTCCGACCTCGAACTCGGCGCGGTATTGCTGGCGTATCGCGTGAAGGGGGAGACCTCGGCGGAGCTCGCCGCGATGCTCGCGGCCGCGCATCGCTCGTTCGAGCCCCTGCATATCCAGAATGGCCGCGATGACGCGCGTCCGGTTTCGATTCCGACTTACAACGGCGCGCGCAAGCAGCCCAACCTGACACCGCTTCTGGCGCTGCTGCTCGCGCGTGAAGGCGTGCCCGTGCTCGTGCACGGCGTCACCGACGACCCGGGGCGCGTGACGAGCGCGGCGATTTTCGCGGAACTGGGTATCGAAGCTTCGACTTCACACGATGAGATCGAGGACAACCTCGCCTCCCGCCGCCTGTCGTTCGCGCCCATCGGGGTGCTCGCGCCGAAGCTCGCGCGTCTTCTCGCCATCCGGCGGATCATGGGCGTGCGCAATTCCACGCACACGCTCGTCAAGATCCTCCAGCCGTTCGCGCAGCCCGGCCTGCGGCTCGTGAACTACACGCATCCGGAATATCGGGAAAGCCTGACGGGACTTTTCACCGAACATCCCGATGCCGCCGCTGGCGGCGCGCTGCTCGCCCGAGGCACGGAAGGCGAAGCGGTCGCCGATACACGACGTCAAGTGCAAGTCGACTGGTTCCACGATGGTCACGCAGAAACGTTGCTCTCGCCGGAACGCTCGTCACCGGAAGCGCCTGCCGTGCCCTTGCCCGAGGCCCTCGACGCAGCGACTACCGCGCGCTGGATCGAGACCGTTCTACGCGGCGAAGCACCGATTCCCGCCGCGCTCGCGCGTCAGGCCGAGCTGATTGCGGAAATCGTCAGAAGACAAGAAGGTTGACAAACCCGCACGCCGTCGGCTACTGTGCAGAAATGAGCTTTGCCCAATTCTCCTCCCTTCGAATTACCCTGGGTCGCCTAGCGCGGCCCCTATCGCTACGTCTAGCGTAAGTCGCTAAACGTGGCGCCGTGCGTTCCCAACGCCCGGTCCCGCCTGTAGTTCCGTAGTGCCCCTTTCGCAGTTCCCTTTTCACCACCCGTAGTCGTCTGCTTTCGTCCGTTCATCCACGGCCACGAAAACGCGAGGATCACATGCACGCTGCATTTGCATCGTTCACGTTTGTCACCGGCGTCATCCGCGTCCGGGCAACACGTGAACCCTGGCAGCGCGCATCGGACCCATGCCGGCAAGCCGCCGGCCAAGTGTCCGCCTCGCAACGACTGCGCTTTCACGCGTACAACGCGTTCAGCCGAGGCCCACGATGATGATGCGCAACCCTTCCGAGAAATACCGCCCTTTCCCTCAAGTCACGCTCAAAGGCCGCCAATGGCCGACCCGTACGATCGAACGGGCGCCCATCTGGATGAGCACCGATCTTCGCGACGGCAACCAGGCGCTGATCGACCCGATGAGCATCGACGCCAAACTCGAATTCTTCGAGATGCTGGTGGCGGTGGGTTTCAAGGAAATCGAAGTGGGTTTTCCGTCGGCATCGCAGACGGATTTCGACTTCGCGCGCAAGCTGATCACGGAAAACCGCATTCCCGCCGATGTCACCATCGAAGTGCTCGTGCAATCGCGCCGGGACCTCATCGAGCGAACGTTTGAAGCGGTGGAAGGCGCGCCGAACGTGATCGTGCATCTGTACAATGCGATTTGTCCGTCGTTCAGGAAAATCGTCTTCGGGATGACGAAGGAAGAAACCAAGGCGCTGGCGGTGGAAGGCACGCGCATCATCAAGGAATGCGCCGCAGCGCACCCCGGCACACACTGGACGTATCAGTATTCGCCGGAAACGTTCAGCATGACCGAGCTTTCGTTTTCCCGCGAAGTCTGCGACGCCGTCGCGCAAATGTGGCGGCCGACGCCCGATCACAAGATGATCGTGAACTTGCCCGCCACGGTCGAAGCGGCCATGCCTAACGTGTTCGCGGATCAGGTCGAGTGGATGGACCGCAACATGGGTTATCGCGACAGCATCGTGCTTTCGGTGCATCCGCATAATGATCGCGGCACGGCGGTCGCCGCGGCGGAACTCGCGATCCTGGCAGGCGCGGATCGCGTGGAAGGATGTCTTTTCGGCAACGGCGAGCGCACTGGCAACGTGGATCTCGTCACGCTCGCCATGAACCTGTACACACAAGGCGTCGACCCGGGCCTCGATTTTTCGGATATCGATGGCGTGCGGCGTGTCGTCGAACGATGCAATCAGATCCCCGTGCATCCGCGTCACCCGTATGCCGGCGATCTCGTGTTCACGGCCTTCTCAGGTTCGCACCAGGACGCAATCCGCAAGGGATTTGCGCAGCGCGTGGCCGGCACCGTGTGGGATGTGCCCTATCTCCCGATCGACCCCGCCGACCTCGGCCGTAGCTACGACGCCGTGATCCGCGTGAACAGCCAGTCGGGCAAGGGAGGCGCGACTTATCTCCTCGAACGCGGGTTGGGATTCACGCCGCCGCGGCGCGTGCAGATCGAGTTCAGCCACGCTGTTCAAAAAGTCGCCGATTCCTCCGGCGAAGAAGTTTCAGGCGACGCCATTTGCGCCCTCTTCAAACGCGAATACTTCGATGCAAAAGGGCCCGCGTCACGCGCCGACGCTTCGGCGATTCGCTTCAACGACCGTCGCGTATTGGTGCCGGTGTCGAAGACGGCCGACGAAGCGCATGCCCAGGCCGTCGCGGCTGCAATGAGCGAGGCGGCGGGCGCCGCGATCGATGTGACTTCGTTTGAGACAGCGGTGACGGCTAAGGGAGAGACGGCGGTGTTCATCGGTTGCCGGATTGGCGATCAGACCGCGCGTTACGGCGTCGCCGTGCATGCAAACGCGGTTCAGGCAATCAGCGATGCGATTATCAGCGCGGTCAACCGCTCGCGCTGGGCGGGACGCAAGGCGGTGGAGGACGAAGCAGTTGCGGCTTAGCGTTTAGCAAATTTTTGCGAGTGGTAAAACAGGTGATTCCTGGGGACCGGCACCGCGATCTGCGCTTACAAGGCGCTGTCCTTCGCTACCGGGCTTCAGATGCCCAACCCGGCGGGCATCGACGGCGCTAATCCAGCGCCACGCGGGTCGCCTGCATCGCGAGCAATTTGTATTGCCCATTGACGTAAAGATGAACCGCCGTGTAAGCGATCGG
>NZ_CAXTGZ010000415.1:0-5440 GCF_964243625.1 uncultured Caballeronia sp. | reverse complement strand
GGATCGGGCGAACCTGCAGACCGGGGTCGAGATTGCGGACTCCACGCTGCAGGAGGGCCAGGGTATGCACGGCACGCTGGCGCGCGCGGACACGTTCAACAATATCGCGGCGATGGGTCCTGACTTCAAGACCGGCTACGTGGACGCGACTCCGATGAGCAACGCGGATATCGCGCCGACGCATGCAGCTATCCTGTTGGCCGGCCAGCCAGCAGAACAATTCGCCTGATTAGCACGATTAGTCGCCACGCTTAGATACTCACATCAAGCACGAGAGCACAACATGCTTAAGAAGAGCCTCACAGAAGATGCACAAGAAGTTTTCCGCGCGATCGCATTGATCGAACTCGGGGCGCGGATGCAGGTGCTCGAAAGTGAACTGACACTGTCGCGTGACCGGATGATCCGGTTGTATCGCGAAGTGAAGGGTGTTTCGCCACCGAAGGGCATGCTGCCTTTCTCGGCGGACTGGTATATGACGTGGCTCGCGAACATCCATGCTTCGCTTTTCTACAACACGTATGTGTTCCTGAAAAAAGAAGCAGGCTGCTCGCACCTCGATGCACTGACCAAGGGGTATCGGCTGTATCTCGAACATTGCAGGAATAGCGATGTCGAGGCGGTACTCGATTTGACGCGGGCCTGGACCCTTGTGCGCTTTTTCGATGCAGGCATGCTGCAGTTGACCAAATGCTGCCGCTGCACTGGAAAGTTCATTGCGCACAAACATGATTTGCAAGAAAACGTGGTGTGCGGGGCCTGCCAGCCGCCGTCACGCGCGGGGAAGACCAAAAAAGCGGCGGCCGCCAGACAGGCGAGCGAGCAGACCGCGCTGGTGGAGTTGAGTGTTGTGTCGACCAATGAAGTGCCGGAACCGACGGTACTCGAAAACGCGGCGATGCTACAGCCGCGCACAGAAAGCCTGATTGCACAGGCTGCTTAAGGTAGCGTCGTTGCAGTCCCGAGGACCGTGCTTGACGGTGTGGCTGCCGGCTTGCTGCTGATACATATAAAAAGAATTTTTGGGCTGCCGAGGTTTGGCAGCCCTTTTACTTTTCAGGCGTTCGGTGTGTCATTCGCATCCTTTGCATCCTTTGGGAAGGGCTTGCTGAGGAACTTCGATCCGGCGAGGCCAAAACGCCAGGGCACATCCATCGCTTTGGTGATGCCAATGCGCGGCCCCGCGATAACCGGACCTTCTTCTTCCGGCATTTCGATGTAAAACGGCGCCTCGAGCAGCGACATGCCATTGTTTCTATGAGTAATGCCGAGCGCCTGCGCCAGGCGGCCCGGTCCCGAACACAGCAATTTTGCCGGTTCCATACCGCGCCGTTGGCGCATCGCATCGAGTCCGGTCAGCGGTTCGACCGCGCGAATCAGCACCCCCGCGCCATGTCCGGCTTCCCGGCAGACAAAGTTCAAGCACCAGTGAATGCCGTAGGACCGGTATATGTAAGCGTACGCGGGCGGACCAAACATCACGGCGTTGCGCGGTGTGGGCCCGGAGAAACTATGCGATGCCGGGTCCTCGCGATCGTAGGCTTCCGTTTCCACGATCCTGCCGCCCACGCCATCGACGCTCAGGATCGCGCCGATCAAACGGCGTGCGACCTGCTCGGACGGTGCATTGAAATCGTCGGGCGTCGCGGCGCGCAAGGTAGTCGATGTCATGAGCGATGAATTGGTCCGAGCGGATTCGACCGTCACATTAACAAGAATCGCGCCGCTTCATTGGTTTTCGCTTTTAGATTTCAACGCATTCACCGAAAAGTCACCGTCTCGAAGTCAGCCGATGTCCCCGCCGCCTGGCTCGCAAGGTCCCGGATCGCGATGGTCCGCGTGCTCGCCTCGTTCCATGGATTGGTGTACGTCAGCATCATGTTCGCCTTGTCGATACGAATGATCGCGAACGCGTGTCCGTCGCCCTTGGACCAGTCGCCGTTGCGCGCGGGTTTGCCGCCAAAGACCATGGCGTAGCGGCTGCCGGCGCCATCCGCGTGTTGCAATAAGTAGCCGGTGATCTGGTCGGGTGTGCTGTGGACATCGGCGAGACGATCGTGATCGCCCGCATGGCCGGCGAGCAGTTCCATGACCTTGTTCGTCGGCAGCGCGCCTTGCTTCGGGTCCTTGTGGAAATACTGGAACATTGCGCCGACCACGGCCGCCGCGCCCGGATCGCCTTTGCCGAATTGATCGAGCTCGCCCGGATTCAACCGGTAAACCGTCGCGGGATCGCCCGGCAGGCTGACGTTGTAGCTGCCATCGGAAGTCAGGGTGACTGCCCGGCGCAAGATCGTCGCGCCGGTTTGCGTATTGGAGAACGCCTTCACGACGGAAATGCCGACGCAATCGCCTTCGCTGCTTTGATTCAAATGCGTGCCGATGGGACTCGTGATCTGGCTTCCCGGCATCGACACACTCCACTTGCCGAACTCGATCACGCTGCCCTTGGCGTCGCGCCGAAGCGCATTGACGCTTGCGCCGGCGTTGAATGTTCCATCGGATAATGACGCGATGATGTTGTGCGCGTCCGTCATGAGGTTGTCCCGCGCGCCGCCGTCACGTTGCATGGCGTCCTGGAAATTCTTCGCAGCCTGGGTGATTTGCGTGCGCCCTGCGTTGCCGATGGAACCGTTACGGCTCTGCTGAAGCGCTTGAACAAGCTGGCGATACGTGCTTTCCATGTCGCCAGACTCCGCATGCGCGATGCCTGCAGCGCCGAAGGTCAGCGCGCACGCCAGGAGTGAAAATCGCGACAGTGCAGCTCGGGTCATTGTTTCCTCTCACGGACAGTGGTTCGTTGAGAGGAACAACAGTCTATGCCCGGGCTTTATTCCGTCGGTTCAGCCTTGGCGTCGCGATGATACGCGCGTTGATCGTCGCGGCTGATGACAAGCAGTTCGAAGTGACGACGGATGGCGTTCAATGGTTGAGCATCGATAAGCGATCCGTTCACTCAGCCCTGTAATTCCTACAACGAACTCAATGCTTTAGCTCGTTCTTCGTCAGCGCACCTGAACGCGGATCGACGTGGATGTCGTAGAACTGGCCTTGTTTCGTGGCTTCGCCTTCCCAGTGTCCATCGTCGGCTTCGAGGCGCACCGCGTCGTAACCCAGCGCCTTGACCTTCGCGATGGCCGCATCCTTCGATATCCAGTCGGCGCCCGGCTGGTCGTGCGCGAAGGCCGCACTGCTTGTTGCAAACGTGAAAATACATGCGAGTGCAATACCTGCTTTCTTCAACATTGGCTCTCCTTAATGAATCAAATATGATGGCCTGCAAATCTAACATAAGGCTTACGTGCGAGTGTGTGATTCATTGTCGCGACATTCGGCCAGGGCGTTGGCATAGCCATTGCAAGGTTTCCATCGTCGGACCAACGACGGTCTTTCATAGGAGTCCATCATGCCGGAGAAGAAAACCATCGAACGTGCGCACGCGGCGAAGCGCGCGGGCAAATCGTCGAGCACGCAGGCCGGTGCGTTCGTGAAGGAGCAAGTCGATCACGTCCGCGAAGGCAAGCATGGCGCGAAGTCCGCGAAGCAGGCGATTGCGATCGGGCTGTCGGAGGCACGCAGATCGGGTGTCGGCGTGAAAGCGCCAAAGAAAGGTACGACTTCTGAAGGCGCACGCAAGAAAGCGGCGAAGGATACGCAAGCAGGTCAGCACAAGACGAAACGCAGCGCGAGCACGGAATCGAAGGCGAAACGCTCGGCCACGTCCACGCGCGTGCTCAAGCGCGAAGGCACAAAGGCGGCTTCGCGCACTGCGCTGTCCCGCCAGACGCATGCGAGCGCGAGCCGGCGTTCGGCGGCTGACCGTTCCGCATCGGCGAAAAAGGGCTGGGCCACGCGGCGTAAAGCGGCTTCATCGAAGGCGAGCACTGCAAGGCCCGCGCGTTGAAGCGGTTTTTTTATGCGAAAAAGGCCGTTCCGGTCAATGCAGGAACGGCCTCTGTACTGTCACGCCAACCGCGTTACTTGACGGTTTCAAGCACCTTGCGAACCGTGCCGAAAATCTGCTCGATCTGGTCGTCTTCAATGATCAGCGGCGGCGAGAACGCCAAAATATCGCCCGTGTAACGCACGAGAACGCCTGCTTCGAAGCACTTCACAAATGCCTCATACGCACGCGCGCCCGGGGCGCCATCGCGAGGCTGCAACTCGATACCCGCAACCAGTCCGAGATTGCGGACGTCCTTCACATGCGGCGCATCGCGTAACGCGTGGGCTGCCGCTTCGAACTTTCCGGCCTTCGATGCCGCGCGCTCGAACAACTGATCGCGTGCATACAGGTCGAGCGTGGCGATGGCGGCAGCGGCTGCCATGGGGTGCGCGGAATACGTATAACCGTGGAACAACTCGATGCCATTCACCGCGCCCGCGTTGACGACCGTGTCGTGCACGTTGCGATGCGCGGCCACGGCGCCCATCGGAATGCTGGCGTTGTTGATGGCCTTGGCAAGCGTCATCAGGTCCGGCGTTACACCGAAGAATTCAGCGGCCGTTGCCTTGCCGAGACGGCCGAAGCCGGTGATGACTTCATCGAATATCAGCAGGATGCCGTGCTTCGTGCAGATCTCACGCAGCTTCTGCAGATAACCTTGCGGCGGCACGAGTACGCCGGTCGATCCCGCGAGCGGCTCGACAATAACAGCCGCAATGGTCGATGCGTCGTGCAGCGCGACAATGCGTTCGAGTTCATCGGCAAGATGGGCGCCCCATGCCGGCTGACCCTTCGAGAACGCATTGTGATCCGGCGCATGAGTATGCGGCAGATGATCGACGCCCGGCAGCAACGCGCCCGAGAACGTCTTGCGGTTCGGTGCAATGCCGCCCACCGAAATGCCGCCAAAACCCACGCCGTGATAGCCGCGCTCGCGGCCGATCAGCCGGGTGCGCTGCCCTTCGCCGCGCGCGCGGTGATAGGCGAGCGCGATCTTCAGCGCGGTATCGACGGATTCGGAACCGGAGTTCGTGAAGAAAATGCGGTCGAGCCCTTCCGGCATCAGCGCCGCTACCTTCGACGCCGCTTCGAACGCGAGCGGATGGCCCATCTGGAACGTCGGCGCAAAGTCGAGCGTCGCGACCTGTTTCTGGATTGCCGAGATGATTTCATCGCGGCAATGGCCGGCGTTCACGCACCACAGGCCGGCACAGCCGTCGAGGATCTCGCGGCCATCGGTCGACTTGTAGTACATGCCCTTGGCGCCTTCAATCAGGCGCGGCGCCGCTTTGAATTGCCGGTTGGCGGTAAAAGGCATCCAGAACGACGACATATCGTCGATGACAGGGCGCGAAGTCATGGCAAATCTCCTAAGTAGAACCCGCAATGTAGTCCTCGATAATTCGAGGCGGCATAGACAGTGATGGTGTCGCGCGAAGAACCGTAGTGGCAGAATGGCGACAACTGTGTTGGCCGAGGCGCCGTTCAAACCAT
>NZ_CAXTGZ010000414.1:0-5459 GCF_964243625.1 uncultured Caballeronia sp. | reverse complement strand
ATTAAAGCGTGTATGTACAGCCCCGAAGTACAACGCTCCTACGCATCGCTTGCCGAGGCATACGGTTTCCGGGTTGACGCTTGTCCGCCGCACGACCCCGCAAAAAAGGGAATTGTGGAATCGGGCGTTAAATATGTGAAGAAGTCCTTCGTACCGCTGCGCACGTTTCGCGATCTAAGCGACGCGAATCGACAGTTACACGAATGGATCATGCAGGAAGCCAGCATCCGCAAGCACGGCACGACCCACGAGCAGCCGCTAGCACGCTTTGCCGTCGAGAAGCCACTGCTCGCGGCACTTCCCGACGTGCCGCCTGTGCTAGCCGTGTGGAAGCAGGTCAGCGTGCATAGCGACGGCCACGTGGTGTACCGCAAGGCCTTGTACTCGGTACCGTTCACGCTGGTCGGCAAGGATCTATGGCTTAAGGCCACCGACACGGTAGTGCAATTGTTCCACCAGCACGGTCTGGTTGCAACGCATCCGCGCCTGCGCAAGCCCGGCGATCGTCATACGGTGCGAGACCATCAGCCACCGGCCGCACAGGCATGGCTCGAGCACGATCCGCAGTGGTGTCTGACTCGTGCCAGAGAGATCGGTCCCGCCTGTCTCGCGGTCGAACGACCAAGTGCTTGTGAACCTGCGCGGTGTCCAGGGCATCTTGCGACTGCGCGAGAAGGTAGGCGACCAGCGGCTGAATGCCGCTTGTGGTCGCGCCCTAGCGTTTGCAAGTCCGAGCTACCGCACCGTCAAAGGCATCCTCGACAAAGGACTCGACAGCGAGCCGGTGGCCGCGACCCCGCAAACGCTCACCGATACCTACCTGAGCGGCGGTCGCTTCGGTCGAGATCTCAACTCCCTCCTTCTGCATTGAACATCATGAATCCAAGTCCCGAACTGAACACGACACTCAAACAACTTCGTCTATCTGGTGTGCTCGACTCGCTCGAACAGCGCAACCGACAGGCTATCGACGGCAAATTTGCATACACCGAATTCCTCGCCATGCTGCTGCATGATGAAGTCGCGCGGCGAGATCAGAAGAAATTGGGCGCGCGCATCATGCGTGCCGGCTTTGCGCTAGGAAAGACACTCGAGTCATTCGACTTTGACCGCCTTCCCAAGCTCAATCGGGCGCATATCTATGATCTTTCGACCGGACGCTACATCGACGAGAAGGTCGCAATTCTAATGGTGGGTCAAACAGGCGTTGGAAAGTCGCACATTGCGCAGGCGTTGGGCCACTGCGCCGCGCGTCAAGGCCGCGATGTCGTGTTCGTCACACAGACCGATCTACTGAAGAAGCTGCATGCAGCGCGTGCCACAGGAATGTACGAGCGCAAGTTCCAACAGTTCGTGCGTGTGCCGCTGCTGATCGTCGATGACTTCGCGCTTAAACCGCTGCGCGCACCACACGACGAAGACTTCCATGATCTCGTTGCCGCGCGGTATGAGCGAGCAGCGACAATCTTGACCAATCTTGATCTGGACGAATGGGGAGACGCCTTCCCAGACAACCGTGTGCTTGGCGCCGCCACGCTTGACCGACTGCGCCACGGTTGCTATCGGATCGTCCGCGAAGGCGAGAGCTTCCGTAAGCCCAGACCAATGCCCGAAAGCGGCGAAAACGTCATTGCAAAATCGGGCAAAAAACCGCATTCTTGAAAACATTCGAAATTGCGTTTCGGGGCTACTCTGTGTGGCCTCTTTAAGCCGATCATCCCCCGCTCGATTACGCCGATCCGTGACAGCCGCGTTACGCGGTCAGTCAGGAAAAACGTAAGCGCATTGAGCAGGTGTTCGGATGGGGTAAGACAGTCGGACGCATTTGCCAGGTGATGTATCGGGGACTCAAACGCGTAAACCAGCTCTTCGTGCTGAGGAAGGTCGGCTACAACTTGACAAGTATGCGCACCCATGCCGGTTGAGAGGCACAAAACGATGGATAACGCCGATATCGGCGAACCTCCAGCAACGTCGAATATCCGCAAACGTGTTCTGCGTTTTTAAACTGCGGACCCAGCATCCGTTGCAATGCACCTGACCGCATAAACGACGGATATCTCAACGGCCTTTTAGAAAATCAAATCTAGCCAGCCATAGTGGTCAGGTGCGCGGCCATTTTGAATATTCAGCAGCGCCGTTTTAAGTCGTTCAGTTATCGGGCCGCCACTCCCGTTCCCAATTGAGAAATTGTGTTTCCGGCCTTTTACCGTTCCGATCGGCGTGACCACCGCCGCAGTTCCGCATGCGAATGCTTCCACTAAGCGTCCGCTCTTCGCGTCTGCCTGCCATTGGTCAATGTCGTACGGTTGTTCAAAAACAGTGATTCCAATGTCGCGGGCGAGGGTGATCAATGATGCGCGGGTGATTCCTGGCAAGATGGTGCCAGTCAGCGGCGGGGTTTGAATCGAGCCGTCGTCGAAAATAAAAAAAACATTCATGCCCCCCAGTTCTTCAATCCAGCGCCGTTCAGCAGCGTCCAAAAACACGACCTGGTCGCACCCCTCGCGAGCCGCCTGCGCGAGCGCCGCGAGGCTCGCTGCATAGTTGCCGCCACATTTAGCGGCCCCCGTCCCTCCCGGAGCAGCGCGGGTGTAGTCATCGGACGACCATACCGTTAGGGCTGACGCATTGCCCTTGAAGTATGCGCCAACCGGCGTCGCAACAACGCAGTACAAATACTCCGCCGATGGCTTCATGCCAAGCACAGCCTCGGTGGCGATCATAAAAGGTCGGATATATAGAGCTGAGCCTTGCGTTGAGGGGATCCAGTCCCTGTCCACGCGCACCAGTTGACGGACCGATTCGACGAACAGTGCCTCCGGCAGCGGCGGCATCGCAAGCCGCTCGGCGGAATTTCCGAAACGTCGCGCGTTTGCCTCCGGGCGGAATAAGGTGGCACCACCATTTGGCAATCGGTACGCCTTCATGCCCTCAAAGATTTCCTGTGCGTAGTGAAGGACTAGGGTTGAAGGATCTAAGCTAAATGGCCCGCGCGGTGAAACTTTCGCATCATGCCAACCGCGCGTGCCCGAGTAGCGAATTGTGACCATGTGGTCAGTGAACACGCGCCCAAAAAGCGGATTTTCCAACAATTCTTCACGTAGGTGCGCTTCAACAGGATTCTTGCTGAGTTCAATCTGAAACGAGTGCTTTCCTATGGTGTTCATCGATGTACTCCATCATTTTTGGCGAGAACCAAGGCTGTCGCCATCAAAAATTATTTGGTGATTAACTGCACCCAATTAAGTTCATTTGCAGAGCAGTGTGAGAAGAACTCTCGTAAAACTTAACAACAATTTTTGCTTGCGTCATCGCCGCCCTGCAATGGGTACCATATCGATAAGCTTAACGAAGTTATATTGAACATATGGAAGCAAGCAATCTTCGCTTTCCCTTTGATGAACCGCAAGACTACGTCGGGAAGCAAGGCATTGACCTACTTATCGGAAAAATTTCAATAACAAGTGGGACGCGTTGGTGAACCACCTGGCAGCGGTTGAATCAGTCACCTACTCCGTTCCAAGATGCTGACATAGCTAGCTACGGCCGCCCCGCCCATGTTGAAGACACCAGCTAGCGAGGGCGTCGGCAACTGCATCTCCCCAGCTTGCCCAGTAAGCTGCATAGCGGAAAGCACGTGCATCGAAACGCCAGTTGCACCAATGGGATGCCCCTTCGATTTAAGACCTCCCGAAACGTTCACCGGAAGCTTCCCGTCCCGCATCACCACGCCTTCATCAAGCATGCGATATCCCTGTCCAGCTGGTGCAAGACCCATCGCCTCGTAACTGAGCAGCTCCGCGATGGTGAAGCAGTCGTGGACCTCTGCGAACGAAATGTCATCGATGGTACATCCGGCTTTTTTCATTGACTCACTCCAGGCGCGCCTGGGACCGGCAAATTCGACTGCTCGCCTGCGCCAAAGAGGCAGATAGTCATTTACATGGACACGGGAGCGAAACGCAACGGCACGCGAAAAATCTGCTGCCGCTTCTGTCGATGCGAGAATCAACGCAGCAGCGCCATCCGACACCAACGAACAGTCGGTCTTACGCAGCGGCGGTGCGATCAACGGGTTCTTCTCCGAAATTGTGTTGCAAAATTCGAAGCCGAGATCTCGCCTCATATGAGCCCACGGATTAACCGTACCATTCAAATGATTTTTGGCCGCAATCTTTGCAAGGGCGACCGAATGATCACCATATTCGTCGAAATAATCTTGAGCAATTGCGGCGAAAATGCCCGGGAAACCTCCAGGTGGGTTGCCCGCCTCCCCGGAATACGCGCAGTTTCCAAGAACGCGTGTCACGTCCGCCCCAGTGACCGCAGTCATTTTCTCGGCGCCGATAACGAGCGCAATGTGCGCACGTCCGGCCTCGATCGCATCACATGCGCCATAAATCGCGGCAGATCCTGAGGCGCACGCGTTTTCAAGCCTCACGGCTGGCTTCCACCGGAGGCCATCTTCGCAACTAAGAGCGAGAGACGACGCGAAGATGTCGGGCACCAAGCCGCCATTTAAATTGCCCAGCCATATTCCATCTACGTCGTTCGCCGGAACTTTGGCATTCGCCATAGCCTCCCGACCAGCTCGCACAATCAGATCCTCAAGACTCAGTGCGGCGTGCTTACCGAACGGTACATGCGCCCAACCGACAATTTCCACGCCCATTTCTAACTCCAATCACGAAAAACAAAAACTTTAGTTGCAAGGTCGGCAATAAAAGCAGTCCAAACTACCGAGGGGCTCGCCAGCTTCCGCTCCTTAAGAAAATTACCTTAGGAAGTACTCTGCGCTATTGCCTCCCAAACAGACAGCCCATTAATTCTGCCGTGTTAGACACATTGAACTTTCGCATCAACCTTGCGCGGTGTGCTTGCACCGTTCGGTAACTTATGCGCAAATCACGGGCAATCCCTTTACTGCTTTTCCCAATAACGAGCAGTTGCGCGATTTCTTGTTCACGTCGCGTGATATCTTCCGCCACCCGTCGCACGGATGTTATGTCTTCAAATGACCATACCGCCGCAGCGAATGGATCATCTCGGTCGATGGCGCGCCCCGAGACATGGCACCAGAATCGACTTGCATCAAACTTACGCATGATTCGATCGTCCGAATGGACACCTGTCTCGCGCATCAAGCGAGCTGCCCTTTCTTCTAGGCTGTGGAATTCAGCAATCGAAGGATAGAGGCACTCCAGCGATCGTCCTGTCAAATCTGATGGTGAGTAACCGAATGTATCACCACACATCTGATTGCAGAGGACGATGACACGTGCCCTAGCGACAAGAAGACCCACGGGCGCCATATGAAAAGCTAGCGTCACTAAACTGGCGAGCTCTTCCGAAGCTTTAGTTGAGCCTTCTTGCGCAATCACCGCACCACGGCTCGCGTTGTCGCCTGGAATACCGCGGCTGAACTCGTAGTCCGAACGTAAAGGTCGTTCTTCCGC
>NZ_CAXTGZ010000413.1:0-5495 GCF_964243625.1 uncultured Caballeronia sp. | reverse complement strand
CGAGATGCGCTTCGCGGAGGACGTCAGCGACGAAGTGTTCTTCACCGAACGCGGTGTGATCGTCGAGCATGGCGAGCCATCGCAGATCTTCGGCGCACCCGACAACGAACGCACGCGGCTCTTCCTGCAACGCGCGCGCGGCAAAGACCGCCGCGCATTGCGCAAACGCTCACGCAGCAACGCGGCACTTGCTCTCGCCACTCTTTGAACGAAATCACACCATGACAACCCTCTCCGCACCGCACCTCATCAGCGAACGCCAGACCGCCGTGACCGCATTGATCGACGACGTCCGCGCCATTCTCGCGACCGAAGGCGTGACGCGCACTGCGCTCGATGCAATCAGCCTGCGACTGCTCGCGCTTGCATCGAAGGATGCTGCGTTGTTTTCCGCCGATGACTTCCCGCCGCCGCAACCGGGCAGCGGCGATACCTCGACGCGTTACAGGCTGAACCCGGGGGAGGACGGCGTGGCCCTCTACCTGAACTCCTTGCTGCCGGGCAAGACGACCGTTCCGCACAACCATGACACGTGGGCGGTAATCGCGGCGCTGAAGGGCGAGGAATTGAACCGCGTATATCGGCGTACCGATGACCGCTCGGACCCCGATCAGGCGTCGCTCGAACTGGAACGTGAAGTGGTGGTTCAGCCCGGGACGCCGATCGCTTTCCTTCCAGAAGATATCCATAGCATTCACGTCACGGGCGATTCGCCGACGTTGCATTTTCATCTCTACGGCCGTCCGCTCGAAACGCTGACCGGCCGCCTTGGTTACGAACTCGAAACGGGACGCGTGGTGCGCTACAACGCAACGCACATGCAGCGTGGTACGCAGGCGGTCGGCTGATGAGTCTGCCGGTGGCAGCAATTGCTGAAGTGGCATCGGCAGTATTCATCGAAGTGAACCTGACAGTGCCCGACTTGCATGAAGCCGGGCACTCGAACACGCTTAGAACTTCGCGCGGATCCCGCTGAACACCGCGACCTGGCGATTCGTGGATGACGCCGTGCCCGCATCCGCAATCGCGGCAATCTTGCTGTAGCCGCTGCCGACCCGCGTGGAGGCGTCGCCGGAAGCAAGCTGATACACGCCCGAAAGATATAGCTCCGTACGCTTCGACAGCGCGTAGTCGAGACCCAGCGTGAACTGATGCCAGCGCGGCTTGAGCGACGCGCCACCGGTTCCGGGCAAGTTGTTTGCGCGGCCATCGGTGAAGGTGTAGACGCCCAGCACCGTGACGGCGCTCGTCACGAGGTAGCGCAGGTTGGCGTCGTAGTTATTGAACTTGCGCGACGAACCGTCGTTGTAGTCGAGTTGCGTATGGCTGAACGCGAAGCCTGCCGTGGCTTTGCCGAGCACATAATTTGCGCCCGCGACCGCGATCTGCTGGCGCAGCACACCGCCGTTAAGGCCATAGAAGAGGGCGCCGCTGTAGTCATCGCCGCTCGTTGCCGTGGCGCCACCCACCGCGCCGGCGGTGTTGGTCGTCGTATCGGGATGATTGAGCACCACGTACCCGCCGCCGGCTGACAACGGACCCGCGGTGTAGTTCGCCGAGACACCCCAAGCGCGGTTGTTGCTGAAGCCCTGGCCCGTGCCGTTGTTCGCCTGGTTGCTGAATGCGTACAGCGTGTCCAGCGTGAAGCCTGAAATGGTGTCGCTGCGAAACTTGATTGCGTTGTTGATACGGAACGTCTGGTTCAGGTTGTCGTTGTCGCCAACGTGCGTGGCCGGTGACCAGAATCCCGAGCCCGCGTATTGCGCGACCAGATCGGATAGCGGTTCGTATTGACGGCCGAGCGTGACCGTACCAATGCCTTTCTTGGCGATGCCCACGAACGCCTGCCGTCCAAACTCACGGCCGCCTTGTCCAAGCGTGCCATCGTTGGGACGAAAGCCGTTCTCCAGCGTGAAGACAGCGCTGAGACCGCCGCCCAGGTCCTCTGCGCCCTTCAGACCCCAGCGGCTGCCGCTCAGCTTGCCGCTCGTCTGCTGGAAGTTCTTCGCGCCCTTCTGATTGTTCGTGTAGGTAAGCCCTGCATCGACTATCCCGTACAGCGTGACCGAACTCTGCGCCTGCGCTAGTGCAGGGGCGATAACCATGATGCCGGTTGCGCCGGCCAGTACGACTCGTTTCATCGGTGTCCTCTTGTCAAAGTAGTTGTGTTGATCAAATTTGAGGACCCCGATCTTAGAGTTCTTGACCAACTGACAGAACGATGAAATTTAGCTTCGTAATACAGATGATCGTAATTTGTAAAGATGGGGCAAAGTAATTTGAAAATGAAACCGGGCTGCACGGGATCTCATGCAATCCATAAAGTGCGCCGCCTGATAAACATATGGCAAACGAATCATTGTTAAGCGCGCAGTGCGTCGTTAGTCTTTTGCTTCTCGCACCATTCGCTACTTCTCACAACACGAGGGTCTTGCAGATCATGTCCGGTACTCCAAACTATGAACCGGCTTCGGATCGTTCCGGCACCGTGTTCACGCCTGCGCCCAAGGTTCGCGCGAAGACTGTTCGGGTTACTTCGGCGCAAGGTCGCAGCGCAACGCGACATGTCGTGCCTGCGGCGCTTGCTGCATCGGCATGGGTCGCAAGCGCGGCGCTCACGCAATGGTGGCCCGATGCTGATGAGTGGCCTTATACGCGCCACTTGCTGGTTATAAAACTGGCGCTTGCGGTAGTGGCTCTGTTGATCGGTGGGAGCGCGTATGCAAGCGTCTCGAATCGCCAGGCCGATGCCCCGCCGAGCCGCGCAGAACGCTGGCTTGCGGTCATGCCCTGGTTGGTCGCGCTTGCCATAGCCTTCACCGTCTGGGACGTGCTCACCGCGAAACTCGAAGTGCTGCCACGCCCGTTCTTTGCGCCGCCGCAGGCGTTGATCGCAGTCTTCTTCGACGACTTCCCGCGCCTCGGTTCCAGCGTCGTGCACTCGTTCGGGTTGCTTGCGTACGGTTATGTGATCGGTGCTATCGCGGGCTTCGTGACGGGCGTGGGTATCGGCTGGTCGAAAGCCGTAGGGTACTGGCTGCATCCGGTGTTGAGGCTGATCGGGCCGTTGCCCGCTACCGCTTGGCTGCCGCTTGCATTCTTTTTCTTCCCGTCGAGCTTCAGCGCAAGCGTGTTTCTCATTGCGCTTGCCACGGGTTTTCCGGTCGCGGTGCTGACATGGTCGGGCGTAGCCGGTGTGAACAGCACGTTCTACGACGTAGCGCGCACGCTCGGTGCAAGACCCGGCTTCCTGATTCTCAAGGTCGCTGTCCCGGCCGCGTTGCCGTCGGTGTTCGTCGGGCTTTTCATGGGACTGGGGGCATCGTTTTCCGTACTTATCGTGGCTGAGATGATGGGCGTGAAAGCGGGCCTCGGCTGGTATCTGCAATGGGCGCAGGGATGGGCCGCGTACGCGAACATGTACGCCGCGCTGCTCGTCATGGCGCTGATGTGCTCGGGTCTCATCACGTTGCTGTTCCGCTTCCGCGATCGTTTGTTGGCCTGGCAAAAAGGATTGTTGAAATGGTAAGCACGCAACTCAGTCAGTCCACGCCGGGCGCACGTATCGATGTAAACGAAGTCAGTCACCGGTTTTCATTGCATGGCGCAGCCTTGCCCGTGCTCGATGACGTCAGTTTCTCCGTGGACCCGGGCGAGTTTGTCGCGTTGCTTGGGCCAAGCGGTTGCGGCAAATCGACGTTGCTCAGGCTCGTGGCCGGCCTCGATTCGCCGGCGCAGGGCTCGGTGTCCTCCAATGGCGTAAGCATCGGCGGTCCGGACCCGTCGCGCGTTGTCGTGTTCCAGGACCCGACCTTGTATCCGTGGCGCACGGTGCGCGCAAACGTGGGGCTCGGACCGGAAGCGCAGCGAGACGGTCTGCGGTTTCCGTGGAGCAAGCGCAAGGCGGCGCGTTCGTTGCCCGAAGGCGCTCGTTTGGCTGAACAACGTATCGATGCCGCGTTGCAACTCGTTGGCCTGACCGAGTTCGCCGCGGCTTATCCGCATCAACTGTCGGGCGGCATGGCGCAGCGCGTCGCGTTGGCGCGCGCCCTCGTGAACGACCCGGAGTTGCTCGTACTCGATGAACCCTTCGGCAAGCTCGATTCACTCACACGCCTGCGGATGCAAAGCGAGCTCGTTAAATTATGGCGCGACGCGCGCTTCTCGGTGCTGCTCGTGACCCACGATGTCGAAGAAGCCTTGTTCCTTGCAAACCGCGTCATCGTATTCAGCGAACGGCCCGCGCGAATCACGGCAGAAGTGCGCAACGATGCAGCTTATCCGCGGCATCGTGACGATCCAAAGCTGGTCGAACTGCGCCGTGAAGTGCTCGCGCTGCTCGGCCTGGTCGCGTAAGTAAAAATAGAAAACGCCAGCAAAACCTATAACCAACGACCCGTGGAGAAATACCGATGAACCGTTCAGAGTCCGGCGCCGGCGAAAGCGCCTCGACGCCGCAGAGCATTTCACGCCGCGCATGGCTGCGCAAGACTGCATGGTCAGCCGGCGCCGCTGCGTTGGGCGGCGCGACCTTCGGTCTGGCCGGCTTGCCCGCCCGCGCCGACGACACCAGGTTGAAGCCGCTCAAGTTGTCGTGGAATGCAAGTGCGATTTGCACGGCCCCGGTACCGGTCGGCATCAAGCAGGGGTTCTTCGCCAAGCATGGACTGGATGTCGAACTCATCAACTTCGCGGGTTCGACTGACCAGTTGCTCGAAGCAATCGCCACGGGAAAGTCGGATGCGGGCGTTGGCATGGCGCTGCGCTGGATCAAGCCGCTCGAGCAGGGCTTCGATGTCAAGCTCACCGCCGGCATTCACGGCGGCTGCATGCGCTTACTTGCAACGCGAACATCGGGCATCGTTGATTTGCCGGGACTCAAGGGCAAGACCGTGGGTGTCAGCGACATGGCGAGTCCCGCGAAGAACTTCTTCGCGATCACGTTGAAGAAGATTGGCATCGATCCGGATAACGATGTGCGCTGGCGCCAGTATCCCGCCAACCTGCTTGGCGAAGCATTGAAGAAGGGCGAGGTTCACGCCATTGCGGATGGCGATCCAACCATCTGGACGCTGCGCGAATCCGACCACTTGTACGAGGTGTCGAACAACTTGTGCGGCGAATACCAGACCCGTGTCTGCTGCGTGCTCGGCGTGCGCGGCAGTTTGATAAGAAAGGATCGTGCGACCGCGCAAGCGCTCACGCAGGCCTTGCTGGAAGCGACGGAATGGACGGCGAACAATCCTGCAGAGGCCGCGGCAATCTTCTCCGTTCACGCACCGCAAGCGGACGTCGCACAGCTTACGGCCATGCTGAAGAGCCACACGGACCATCATCATCCGGTTGGCGATGCGTTCAAGAAAGAGATTTCTCTTTACGCCGATGACCTCAAGACAGTTGGCGTGTTGAACAGCGGTACGGACTCGACCCGTTTCGCCAACAAGGTGTTTTCCGACGTACTGGCTTGACGTCTACAACGCCAGCTTGTAACCCTC
>NZ_CAXTGZ010000412.1:0-5507 GCF_964243625.1 uncultured Caballeronia sp. | reverse complement strand
GCAGCGCATTCGTAATGCGAAGGTCGGGGGTTCGATTCCTCTTTCCGGCACCAAATAGCATCAAGCAAAAAGCCCAGTCTTCGGACTGGGCTTTTTGCTTTGCTGATTCGCGTTGCGTTCGACTTAAAAACTCAAGACATAAACTCCGCCCGTGTTATCTCATTATTTCTATTTGCTGCACGCTTTCGGAAAATTCGTAATAAAAGTTGTGCATTGTGCGAATTCTTCGATATGAATTTGCCGCGCTGTTAAAGTGCCCATGATTTCGTTGCTTCCCCAGGGCCTTTATCAACACGCACGCTGCAATGCCGCCAAAACCCATTCAAATAAGCGTCCGCAACGCGATCCTGCAGCGCACGCGGCATCTTTCCGCGACTCCCGTGTTGAGTCTGCTTCTCTCGGGATGCGCGTTACGCGGTGCGCCGTCATATGAAATCTTCGGCGCCTATTTTCCGCTCTGGTTAATGAGCGCGTTGATCGGGTTTATTGGCGCGCTGATCGCACATCGAATATTCGTGTCCACTGGCTTTGCGCAGATCGTCCCGTTTCAGCTTTTCGTGTGCATGGCTATTGGCGTCATGATCGCCGTGCTCTTCTGGCTTTCGGGAACGGGACATCTGCCATGAAGATCGCCGGGAAGCGCCAACGCTCTCTCAAAGGCCGCGTGATCGCGGGCGTGATCATCGTGCTCGGTCTCGCAGCGGCGTACTACGCGTATGACCGTACAACCCGCTTTCCTTCGACCGATGACGCCACAATCGATGCCGATGTAGTCCACATCGCATCGCCGGTCGGCGGCCGCATCGTCCGGTTGCTCGTGGAGGACAACCAGCACGTTGCAAAAGGCGACGTGCTGTTCGAGATCGATCCGGTTCCGTTCCGGCTGCTGGTCGCGCAGACCCAGGCCGACCTCGATCTCGCCCGGGCGGCGCTGGAAACGCGCCGCAAGAGGCTCATCAGCGAGCGCGCTAATGCGGTGATCGCAGGAGATCAGACCGGAAAAGCCGCACGCAACTATGAACTCGCATCGCGCAGCGTGCAGCGGCTCACGCCGCTCGCGGCGAAGGGCTATGTGTCCACGCAGCAGCTCGATCAGGCGCAAGTTGCCCAACGCGACGCCGCGCTGTCTCTCAAGCAGGCACAAGAACAAAAGCAGGCAACCGCGCAGACGATCGGCGACGATGCAGGCGAAGTCGCCATCGTGGTTGCGCGCGAGGCCGCACTCGCGATTGCTCAGCACAGCCTCGATTCAAGCATCGTGCGCGCGCCGCACAATGGTTTTGTCACGGGCCTCTCGGTGCTGGCCGGCGAAACAGTCGCGCCGCATCAGTCGATCTTCACGCTCGTCCACTCGGACGAATGGTTCGCGGTTGCGAACTTCCGCGAAACGGAACTCGCGCGCATTCAACCCGGCGATTGCGCAACCGTCTATTCGATGATCGACCGAAGCCAGGCGATCCACGGCAAGGTGACGGGCATCGGCGCGGGTGTTGCCGATACCGACCGGATCGATCTGCCGCGCTCATTGCCTATCGTTCAGCAATCAGTGAACTGGGTCCGCGTCGCCCAGCGCTTCCCGGTTCGCGTGCGTCTTGACGAGCCGGCCGCGCAACTGGTCCGGGTTGGCGCAAGTGCGATGGTCGAGGTGCGGCATGGCACAGCCTGCCGGTGATCTTGCCCGGCCGGGTGCCGCCGACATCCTGAAGCTCCTCGCGCCCTTTCCGGGGCGAGCGGCAATGGCGTGCCGCATTGCGTTGATCTGCGCGCTGACGGCATATGTGACAAGCGCCTACGGCACGATGGAAGCCGCGATTTCCGCTTATGTCGTGTTCTTCCTGAACCAGCCCGACCGGGTGATGAGCGTCGTGCAAAGCGTCGCGATGCTCGTGCTGGTCACGGTGTTTCTCGGCATCGTGCTGATCGTGGCCATGTTTGCGCTCGACGATCCCCTCTGGCGGGTCGCATGCATCGCGGGGCTGTCGTTCGGATTGCTGTTCGTGACGTCGGCGAGCAAGCTGCGACCGGTGGGCGCGATCCTCGCGATGATCATCGGCTTTTTGCTCGATGAACTCGGCAGCGTGCCGTTCGGCGAAGTGGCGACCCGCGCCCTGCTCTACGCCTGGGTGATGACAGCGATTCCGTTCGCAGTATCGGTTTGCGTCAACGTGCTGATCGCGCCGTCGCCACGGCGGCTCGCGGGCCGCACGCTAGCCAAGCGCCTGCGGCTTGCCGCCCGGAGCCTGGTCGACCCGGAGTCGACACAAGCCGCACTCGGCGCCTGCTTGCGTGAAGGCGATGCGCAGATCGGCACATGGCTGAAGCTGTCAGTCGTCGACGGCTCGTCGGCGCGCGCGGATTTCCCTGCGCTCAGGCAAGCGGTTTCATCGACGCTTGCGATTCTGGTCGCCGCCGATCTGGCCGCCCGCGAAGTATCGGCGCGTTTGCCGGCAGCCTTTGCAGCACCGATCGCCGACACACTGGAGAACATGGCGCGCATGCTCGAGGCAGGCGGTTATCCGGTCGATATCGAGCTCACTCTGCCAGGCGTGGCTGAACTGCCGCCGCTCGCACGAGTCGTTGCCGAAGATCTGCAGCGGGCGATCACCCGCTTTGCGGTGGTTGAAGCCGATGCACCGCTCCCACCGCCCGCCGCCAAATCCGGCGGGTTCTTTCTGCCCGATGCATTCACGAACCCCGAGCACGTCCGCTACGCGCTGAAGACCACGGCAGCCGCGATGTTCTGCTATCTGCTCTACACGCAAATCAACTGGCCGGGCATCCATACCTGCTTCATCACCGTCTACATGGTGTCGCTCGGCACGACCGCTGAAACCGTAGAGAAAATGACGCTGCGTATCGCCGGGTGTCTAATTGGCGCGATCCTCGGTACGGCTGCGATCGTGTTCCTGATGCCCGTGACGACGTCCGCTCTCGGGCTGATGGGAATCGTGTTTGCCGGTACATGGCTCTCGGCGTGGATCGCGTTTGGTTCGCCGCGTATCGCGTATGCGGGATTCCAGATCGCGCTGGTGTTTTTCATGTGCGTGATCCAGGGTCCGGCGCCCGCATTCGACTTGACCATCGCGCGGGATCGCACGATCGGGATTCTGATCGGCAACGTGGTCGTCTATCTCATCTTCACGCGCGTGTGGCCGGTAAGCGTTGCGGCGCGCGTGGATGCCGGCCTCACCGCGCTGCAAGAGCAATGGAAGCGGATCGCGATGCTGACGCACCCCGGCACGCGCCGCGCGATGGCCGCGAGCGCAATGGCTCAATGCGGCGCGCTGGAACAGGATCTCGCGACGATGCATTTCGAGCCGTCTTGGGTTCGTCCAGATGCAACGTGGATCGCCGAGCGCCGCAACGCACTGACCAGGCTCGACGCCCTTGAAACGCCCATGTTCCTGCTCGCAGAACGGCATCCGGGCGATACCGCCATCGACGATTGGATCAGCCGGCTTTCAGGTGAAACCGTTGGCGCCGGCACACCACCACCATCGCCCGCCGATGCAAACAACGACACGCGCACCGCCTTGCTCGGCCTCGGCAACGCACGCCTCATCCAACTCGAACACGCCGCGCCGAGCGACGCGGCGAAGGGCTTCACGACTCATGCTGCGGCTTAAGCCTTCCTTCGCACTGGCAATCCTGACGGCGGCGGGTCTGGCCGGCTGCGCGACATCGTCCATCGATATGGCGCCCGAGAGCCCCGACCATCCTTGGCAGCCAAAGACGGATTCGACGGGCGCCATCGTGCCCGGGCCGGCGACGGGATCAGCAGGATCGGTGTTGGCAAGCAGCTATCAATTGCCCGCGAATCCCACGCTCGCCGCCGTTCGCCCTCCTCCGGCGCTATCGCAGTCACATGCGTACGAGTTGGCCGAACTAATCGATCTGGCGGAATCGGCGAATCCGCTGACGCGTATTGCGTGGAACGATGCGCGCAACGCAGCGCTGGCGGCAGGCATTACCAAGAGCGCGTACCTTCCGCAATTATCGATAGCAGCAATGGGGCAGTACGCGGCCACCCAGGGTCCGAACTCGTCGGCGTTCGACGGTTCGTCAACCAATGGCTCGGGATACGGCGCGACATCGGTGCTGTCGCTGCAATGGCTGCTCTTCGATTTCGGCGGACGCGCCGCACGCGTCGAGGCGGCGTCGCAGGGTTCGGTGATGGCGAACATCGGCTTTACCGCGGTTCACCAGCAAGTGATTTTCGATGTCAGCGTCGCGTTCTATACCTATCAGGCGGCGCGCACCCGTATTGCCACCACGCGGCAAGGCCTGGACAACGCCGAAGCCATTTTCGCCGCCGCGCAATCGCGCTACAAACATGGCATCGGCACGGTCATCGAAGTCGCGCAGGCCAACCAGAACCGCGCGCAGGCGAAGCTCGCGCTGGTCCAGGCGCAGGGCGTCGAGAGCAATGCCTATCTGATGCTGATTTCGGCCATGGGAATATCGCCGTTATCGAAACCCATGATCGCCGTGATGCCGGCGCGCACGCTTCCGTCACCGGTGAACGATTCAATCGAGCGGATTGTGTCGGACGCGATTGCCCGGCGCCCCGACGTGCTGAGCGCCTACGCCGCCGAACGAATCAATTTCGCAAAAGTGAAGTCCGCCGAGTCGGAATTCATGCCGAAGGTTTTTCTCTCGGCGAACGGTGCGTACAACACCGGCAGTTCTTCCATATCGGCTGTTCCGAGCATCGGCCAGCAATTGCCGACGGTGAACCTGAGCGGCGGCCGCTACGGCGGCAGCGTGATCGTCGGCGTGACCATTCCGTTATACGACGGCGGCTTGCGGCAGGCCGTGCTCGCACAGGCACGCAACGATGCCGACAGTGCGTCCACCCGCCTCGCCCGAAGCCGCGAAGAAGCGGTCCGGCAGATCGTCACCGCCCAGAACACACTGCAGACGAGCCTGGCCGCGAACGCCGCCGCGAGCGAATTGCTGAGCGCCGCGCAGACCACGTACGACGCCGCGTTCGACGCATACCGCCAAGGCGTGGGTTCGATCACTGACGCGTTGCTCGCACAGAACCAACTGCTGGTCGCGAAAAACGCAGGCGCGGACAGTTACAGCGGCGCGCTCTCGGCGGCGGCCGCATTGGCGCTTGCAACCGGCTCGATTGATTCGGTTGCAGCGCGGTCCAACTAGCCCTTCCGCGCTAAATATTCTTTTCGCGGCAATGCTTCACGCCGCACACTTAAAGTAATGCGTTAAGCCCGCGATTTAAACTCATCGTAAAACGAACATATTCACGTCGCTTTATCGATGTTTCGGATTTATCTGATTTGCGAACATTCGTTTCTATGGGAATGTGCGCTCCCAAACGCATCGAGAGCAAAAAGTTTTTTAAAAGTTAATAATTTGGTCAACCGAGCCGAAATGCTGCCGTTATCAATATTAGGAGGACGCGTTATTCAGCGGTTTGCGCCACGCCGAATAGCGCATCTGGCGCATCACGCAGAGTTTGAAGCATCTGGCGAAATATTTGCCGC
>NZ_CAXTGZ010000411.1:0-5523 GCF_964243625.1 uncultured Caballeronia sp. | reverse complement strand
GCGACAATTGCTCGCGGAGAACGAACGCGAGCGCGCGGCGTAGCTCATCGTCCACGGCAGCGAGATCATTTGTCGCGTTTCCGGCCGCCCGCTCGCGGACGAGGACATCGAGAAGCGCGCCCGCCGCCTCGCCTCGGCTCGATGCCGGCGTGACCCGTGGCGACGCGATCGGCCCGAAATTAAAGGCTCCGTCGGCATCGAACGGCGCGTCGTCCGGGCCCTGCTGGAGCCGCCGCTGCCGCGCTTGTGCCAGTACCAATAGTCAGGCCCTCGGCCTGCAAGCGTTCGACCGTCTTGCCGCCCATCCCCTTCACGCGTTTGGTGAGCTCGGCTGCATCCTTGAACGGACCGTGCGCCTCGCGTTCGTCGAGAATGGCTTTCGCCTTGGCCGGCCCGATACCTTTGATACCGCGCAGTGCATCGGAATTGGCTGCGTTGATATCGACGGCTGCAAACGCCGATGCCATGGATACAGCCAGAGTGAATGCCGCAACGAATTTCTTGATCATGTGAGTCTCCCTTGAAAACCGGTCCGCGCTGATCGCTGACCCGGAGACCCAGTGTAGAAAAACGGCAAGTGCTTTTATAGCTGACCGAATAGCCAACGCACGTAGCGATCAACGCCTTCCTGCACCGTCAGGAACGGCGCGTCGTAACCCGCCTCGCGCAACTTCGACTGGTCCGCCTGCGTGAAGCATTGATACTTGCCGCGCAGCGCGTCGGGGAACGGAATGTATTCGATCAGGCCACGCTGCACGAGCTCGGCGAGCGACAACGGCGGCTCGCCATTGATGGCGCGCAATGAATTCACGACCGTCGATGCAATGTCGTTGAACGGCTGAGCCCGCCCGGTGCCCAGATTGAAGATGCCCGACTTCTCCGGGTGATCGAAGAAATGGAGGTTCACCTTCGTCACGTCTTCCACGGAAACGAAATCGCGCGTCTGCTCGCCCGCACCATAACCGTTGTATTCGCCGAACAGCTTGACTTTCCCTTCGGCGCGAAACTGGTTGAAGTTGTGGAACGCCACGGACGCCATGCGTGCCTTATGCGTTTCGCGCTGACCATAGACGTTGAAGTAGCGGAAGCCCGCTATCTGGCTTTTCGCGGTCGGGAGGACCTGGCGAATGATCTGATCGAAAAGAAACTTCGAGTAGCCGTAAACGTTCAGCGGCTTTTCAAGTTCGCGGCTTTCCACGAACTTGCTCGATCCGCCATAAACCGCCGCCGAGGATGCATACAGGAACTGCACGCCATTTTCGAGGCACGTGTCCAGCACGTCGCGGCTGTAGCGGAAATTGTTTTCCATCATGTAGCGGCCGTCGGTCTCCATGGTGTCGGAGCACGCGCCTTCGTGGAAAACCGCTTTGACCTTGCCGAAATCGCCGCGTTTGAAGCGCGCGACGAACTCGGTTTTATCGAGATAATCATCGATCTCGCAGTCGACCAGATTCTTGAATTTGTCGGCGCGCGTGAGGTTATCGACCGCGATCACGCGTTGCTCGCCACGCTCGTTGAGCGCCTTGACGAGATTGCTGCCAATAAACCCGGCCGCGCCGGTAACGATGATTGTCATGGTGTTCTTAGCCGAAAGATCAGGCGAAAAGTTCGTTGTAGTCGACGGTCGCCGTACCCAGCTTTCCGACGACGATTCCCGCCGCCCGGTTCGCGTAAGCAATACAGTCAATCAGCGGCACGCCCGCGCCCAGCATGGTTGCAACGGTTGCAATGACCGTGTCTCCCGCACCCGAAACATCATACACTTCACGTGCATCGGCCTGCGTGTGGACCACCTGGTCGGCGGTGAAAAGCGTCATGCCTTCTTCCGAGCGCGTCAGCAGCAGAGCACTGATTTCCAGCGATTCACGCAACGCCGTCACCCGTTGCAGCAGATCTTCCTCGGAGCTCCAGCGCCCGACCACTTCGCGCAATTCGGCGCGGTTTGGCGTGATCAGCGTGGCGCCGCGATAGCGGTCCCAATCGTCGCCCTTCGGATCGACCAATACCGGTTTGCCGGCGCGGCGGGCATCGGCGATCATTTGCGTGACGTGAGTCAGACCGCCCTTCGCGTAATCCGACATCAGGATCACGTCGTGTTGCGGCAAAAGCGTTTCGAAGCGCGCGAGACACGCGCTCAACACTTCGTGCGTGGGCGAGTTCTCGAAGTCCACACGCAGCAGTTGCTGCTGCCGCGACAACACCCGCAGCTTGATGGTCGTGAGCAATGCCGGATCGCGTTCCAGATGAGCCGTCACCCGGCTTTCGTCCAGCAACTGGACGATGCACTCGCCGGGCTCATCGTGACCGACCACGCACAACAGTCCTGCTTGCGCACCAAGCGCCGCCGCGTTGCGCGCGACGTTCGCCGCGCCCCCGAGCCGGTCTTCCTTGCGCTGCACGTGCACGACCGGCACCGGCGCTTCCGGCGAGATGCGGTTCACGTCGCCGAACCAGTAGCGGTCGAGCATCACGTCGCCGACAACCAGCACGCGCGCCGCCGCAATGCGCGCGCGCGGGACTGGCGTGACCCGCGCGAAAGACGCGGCCGATGCGGTTTCAGGCGTGAGGGAGTTCGACATGGGGACGTCCTATTGCAAAATAATCGATGCCGAGTTCCGCCATCGCTTCAGGTTCATACAGGTTGCGGCCATCGAAGATGACAGGCATCTTGAGCTCGCTTTTCAGATGCGCGAAATCCGGGCTCTTGAATTCCTTCCACTCGGTCACGATCACGAGTGCATCCGCGCCCGGCAAGGCGTCCTTCTGCGACTCGACGAAGTGCAGGCGTTCGAGCTGACCGGGTTTATTGGCGAGATCGAGCGCGAAAACGCGGCGGCTTTCCGTCAGCGCCACGGGGTCATAGGCACGCACCGTCGCGCCCCGCTCCAGCAGCGCGCCAATCAAACGGCGGCTCGACGCTTCGCGCATGTCGTCGGTGTTCGGCTTGAACGCAAGGCCCCACACGGCGAACGTGCGCCCGCGCAGATCCTCGCCCATGCGCTTCGTGATCTTCGTGACGAGCACTTCCTTCTGCAGATCGTTCACTTCTTCCACGGCTTCAAGTATTCTCAGCCGATGCCCGTTTTCCCGCGCCGTTTGGGCGAGCGCCTGGACGTCCTTCGGGAAACACGAACCGCCGTACCCGCAGCCCGCATACAGGAAGTGATAACCGATGCGCGGATCAGAGCCAATCCCGCGACGCACTGATTCGATGTCCGCGCCGATCGCATCGGCGAGATTCGACAGGTCGTTCATGAACGAGATGCGCGTAGCCAGCATGGCGTTGGCTGCGTACTTCGTGAACTCGGCCGAGCGCACATCCATATACAGCGTGCGTTCGTGATTGCGGTTGAACGGTGCGTAGAGGAGCTTGATCTTCTCGCGCGCGCGTTGGCCGGCTTCGTCGTCGTCGACGCCGAGCACGATGCGATCAGGACGCATGAAGTCATCGACCGCCGCGCCTTCTTTCAGGAACTCCGGATTCGACAGCACGGAAAAGCCGTTCTGTCCCGTCGGTTCGATGCCGCGTGCGCGCAATTCCTCCTCGATCACCCGGCGAACGTGCTGCGCCGTGCCGACCGGGACTGTGGATTTATCGACGATGACTTTGAAGCCGTTCGCGTACCGCCCGATATTGCGCGCCGCTCCGAGCACGTATTGCAGGTCGGCGGAACCGTCCTCGTCCGGCGGCGTGCCGACGGCGATGAACTGGATCTCGCCATGCTCGGCGCTTTCCTTGATATCGGTCGAAAAGCGGATCCGCCCGGCTGCACGAGTGCGCTTGAGCATCTCGTGGAGACCCGGTTCGTGGATCGGCACGCCGCCGCTGTTGAGGATGTCGATCTTGGTCGGATCGACGTCGAGGCAGAGCACGTCGTTGCCGATTTCAGCGAGGCATGCGCCGGTCACAAGTCCGACGTAGCCCGTCCCGATAATGGATATTTTCATATGCGTTCCGGAGAATCCGGTGAGTGTCGAAAAATCAGGCCGCAAGGGCCACGAAGTCCGATCGGATAAACATTACATGCACCGCACAGGACGGTGGTCCTGACGGGCGATGGCGGTTGAACGCCGGCGATCGATGCAGCCGCCTCACGCGGCAGTGGTGATCGGCTCGACCCGGCGCGGCGCATAGGTTTCCCAGCCACTGCAGCCCGGGCATTGCCAATAAAAAAGACGCGCGCGAAAACCGCAATTCTGGCACGTGTAGCGCGGCAAATTCTTGGTCCGCTGCTTGACCAGCGCGCGCATGAGTTCCAGTTCGCTGCGGCGCGGTTCTTCTGCAGTAGCAACTTGTGCCTCCAGCAGCCGCGTCATGCCGGCCAGGTTCGGCGACGTCTGCATCTGATGGCGCGCGAGCGTGTGCGCGGCGTCGAGACCGCGCAGCTCCGAGACATGCTTGAATGCGACGTCGAGCAGATCGTTGGTCGGATAGCGGTTCACAAAATCGACCAGCAGATCCACGCCTTCCGCCGTCCTGCCGAGTTGCGTGTACGCCTGAACCAGTTTCTCCGCGACCAGCGGAAGATAGGCCGCATTCTGCGCTTCCACGCGACGCCAGCACGCAATCGCTGCTTCGAGATCGCCGCCGGCTGCATCGACGTCTCCTACCAGGATAGTCGCACGCACGTTTTCCGGATTCGCCGCGAGGGCGAGCTTCAACTCGGCGCGTGCGTCGGCGGGATTCTTACGCTGCAGCGCTTCTTGCGCGAGTTCGCAGTGGAATTGGGCAACTTCCTTGGCCAGCGAGGCCGCACCCATTTCTTCGATGCGCTCGGCCGTCGTGATCGACTTGTTCCAGTCCTTCTCGATCTCGTAAATGGTCAGGAGCGCACGTTGCGCGCCCAGCGCGTACTCACCCGCCTCGAGCGATCGGAACGTTTCTTCGGCGCGGTCAAGAAGGCCTGCTTTCAGGAAATCCTGTCCGAGTTCGTACAGCGCGTGGTCGCGCTCGGCGACAGGAAGATCCGGACGGCTCAGCAGGTTCTGGTGCACGCGAATCGCGCGGTCGGTTTCACCGCGCCGGCGAAACAGGTTGCCAAGCGCAAAGTGCAATTCGATGGTTTCGGGATCGAGCTTCGCCACTTCGATAAATGCATCGATGGCCTTGTCGTGTTGCTCGTTCAGCAGGAAATTGAGGCCGCGAAAGTACGAGCGCGGCAGGTTGGCGTTTTCGGACAGCAGCGTTTTCAGATCATAGCGGGAAGCCATCCAGCCAAGAGCGAACGCGACCGGAATGACAAGCAGCCACCAGAAGTCTAGATCCATGCGAATTCTTGTTAGAGGTTAAATACCGGACCACGTACAAGGCGCGGCCGGCTGCACGAAGCAACACCGGCCGCGGCCTATCAGATCAGCGGCGGCATGGGCGGGTCCAGCGGCACGACAGGCACATCCCGCGCCGTGCGCAATTCCCGTTTGAGCCGGGCATTTTCCATCCTCAGGCGGAACACGGTCGGCAGCGAGGACAGCAAGCCGGCCAGCAGTCCGACCACAAAAAACGCCAGCCCAATCAGAATGAGC
>NZ_CAXTGZ010000410.1:0-5530 GCF_964243625.1 uncultured Caballeronia sp. | reverse complement strand
GTCGGGCACCTCGAGCGATACCTTTTGCAGAACGTTGACAGCACCGTATCCGGCGACCACGTCTTTGATAGTCAGGCTAGTCACCGATGTAAGCCCTCTGTACTTCGGGATGCCTGACGATCTCCTCAGGCGGCCCGGCGGCAATCAGCTTTCCCGATACGATGCAAAGCACCCGCTCGGAGAAACGCATGATTGCGCGCATGATGTGCTCGATCATGATGACGGTAATGCCGCGGTCAGCTAGCGCGAACAGGATGTCGAGCACCTCGTCCACCTCGCTGGCGGACAACCCCGCCATCGCCTCGTCAGACACCAGCAGGCGCGGATTCACGGCGAGCGCCCGAGCCAGTTCGAGCTTGCGCAGCTCGATCTGCGAGAGCGCCCCGCACCCTTCGTCCGCCTTGCCCGTAAGCCCGAGACTGTCCAGGATCGTCAAGGCGGATTCACGTAATACTGCCTGCGTCGGCCGCTCACTTCCCCGTGCCCCGTATTCGAGCGGCACGAACAGATTCTCGACCAGCGTCATGCCGTGGAACGGCTGAGGGATTTGAAAGGTGCGCGCGAGACCGCGCTGCGCGCGCTGGTGTGGTTGCATATGCGTCACGTCCTCCCCGCCGAACATCACGCGCCCGCTCTCGGGACGCAGCCTGCCCGACACGCAGTTGATCAATGTGGTCTTGCCCGATCCATTGGGGCCGATGATCCCGATCCGCTCGCCCGTGCCGATTTCGATCGAGATGTCGGATAGCGCGACAAAGCTGCCAAACCGCTTTGTGACGTTGTTGACGGCCAACAGTGTCGTGCTCATGCGGTTCTCCTTCGGTGAGCGCCCCGAATGTCACGACGCGGGCGCTTGCGCCTGATGAGCAACCGATAAATGCCACCGGGCAGGAACACGACACCGCCGACCAGGATCAGCCCGATGAACAACAAGTTCAACTCGGGCGATACCGTGACGCTCAGTCCTTGTTCTAGGAGCGACAGGACGAGCGCGCCTATTACAGGACCCGGCCACGACAGCGTCCCGCCGAGCAGCGCCATGGCCAGCGCCAACAAGCTGTAGTTCATGCTGAAGGCCGCGCTCGGGTCAATGTAAGAGGCATAAAGCGCATAGGGCGCGCCGACCGCCGCCATCAAAGCGCCCGACACCGCCGTGGCAATACATTTGGTGCGTAACGTGGGCACGCCACACGCCTCCGCGACCATCTCGTTGTCCCGTATTGCACCGAACGCGAGGCCAAGCCGGGAACGCTCCAGTCCGCGGGCGATCGCCACGCAAACAATCGTGAGAAAGGCCATGACGACAAACACAAATGCGGTGTAATTCGCGAAACCGGCGGGCGCTGCTGGCCTGACGATCGACAGCCCCTGCGCTCCCCCAACGTAAGGCCAGTTGACCACCATCGCTTCGAGAATTACGGCGACGGCAATGGTTGCAATCGAGTAATAGATGCCTCGCAAGCGCACCGACAGATAGCCCACCCCGAGTCCCAGCACCCCGCCCGCCACGAGCGCCGCCAGGATCTGCAGGTGTAGCGGTGCACCCCATGCTTGTGAGACGGCGACGGCGACATACGCGCCTATGCCGAAGAAGCCCGCAGTGCCGAAGTTGACGTATCCGGCATAGCCGCCCGCGATATTCCACGCCGTCGCTAGGGCAATGAACTGCAGCACCACTTCACCCACAAAAAATACATACTGGTTAGTGACGAGCCGGGTCAGCAGATATGCGCACGCGAGCAACGCGACGCATCCTGCCCAGAACCATGACGAGCGTTTCATCGCATCCTCCCGAACAATCCCGCGGGCCGCACGGCGAGCACGATCAGTACCATCGAAAACGATACGGCCGTCGCCCACGATGCGCCCAACACTGTCAACACGACGCTCTCGGCAATGCCAAGCAGGATGCCCGCGACATAAACGCCGGTCACGGACCCCATCCCGGCCAGCACGACCACGGCAAAGGCGCGTCCGATATACATTCGGTCCGCCGACGGTTGCACAGGACCAATCACGATCATCAGCGAGCCGGCTACCGCTGCTGTTGCAAGCGACAAACCGAAGGCAAGCTGGCGGATGCGTGCAGCGTTGATGGATAGCATTGGCAGCGCGCCCTGGTCGTACCCGGCGGCTCGAATGGCCCGGCCGATCATGGTGCGGCTTAGATACTGCTGCAAGCAGAGTAGCAGGACCGTGCCACAGATAAACGATGCAAGCATTCGGTACGGCACGCGAAACGTACCGAGAACCAGTGAGCGACCAATGTAGGGTGCATCGACGCTTTGGAAATCCACGCCATACGTCAAGATCAGTGCTATCTCGATCAGGAAGGACATCCCGAAGAACAGCGAGAAGCTTCGGAGCGGGTCGACCTTGCCACGCGACTCGAAAACAGCCCGATACAGCTTATAAAACCCGACGCCCGCGACGAAGAAGACCGGTGCCAGCAGCAGGCCGGCCAGCAAAGGATCGATTCCCCAACTGTTGAGGGTGTGAACCAGGAGCGCCGCCGCGACCACCACCGCAGGATGCGCGAGGTTCGGTATTTCAAGCACGCCGAACACCAGTGCCAACCCGCTTGCGATCGACGCATAGAACGCGCCGAGCAGAACGCCGGAGAGCAAGGCACTGACCAGAAGATGCGTGGAGAAGTCCATGGTGTGGGTCTCCGGACTTACGCGTGCGCGGTCGCGAACGGATGCCTGAAAGTCCCGGACCGAAAACGATCCGGAGCCAGGATCGCAATTTTGCCCGGGGTGCGAAATTGTGCGAGGTCGTTATTCGCTACGCCCTGGAACTGCGACATCAGCACGCGGTTGTCGGTCCACTCCCCATTGCTGCCAAAGCGGATCGGCCCGGCGATGGTCTGAACCGGATTCGCGTGCAGCCAAGCGGCGATTGCATTGTCGTCAGTGCCATGCGTGGCCTCGACGGCAGCCTGGATCACCTGTCCCGCTACGTACCAGTAGGGCTGGACGAAGTGTCCGAGCGGGTCGACCTTCGCCGCCTCGGCACGTTGGGAGTATGCGGCCAGGAATTCAGCACTGCCCGGTTGACGCAGCTTAGGATCGATCGAGAACAACTCGTAATTGACGATGCCGTTCAGGCGCGAGCCCAGCGACTCGAGCAAGGAAGCGTTTTGCACGCCCACCATGCCGCCGCCAAATAACTGGACGCTCGGTGGCAAGCCTATCTCATCGACACCTCGCACAATGGCAGAGGATTCGGCTGGGTACGAACAGACATAGACGACGTCCGGTTGAGTTCCTTGCAGCGCCTGGAGGAGACCGCTGAAGTCCGTCGTGTTGGCCGGATATTGCTGGTCGAATACCACCTGCATACCGTTTTGCTTAGCCATCAGCCGTCCACCAGTGGCCGCCGTCTGCTGGAACTCCGCTGAAGCCGCGAGGATCGCCACGCGCTTAAGCCCATTTTCCTTTGCGAGCTGGAAGAACGCCTGATAGGTCAGTTGCGGATCGGGTCCCCACGGCCCGATCGAAAAATAGCGGTCGTAGTCTACCTTCTTGTTCAAGCCGATCGCCGCCATGCCAAACAACACACGACCGCGTTCCTTCGCGAACGGTACGATGGGTCCCGCGACGTTCGTGCCGTACGGCGAGAGAAGCAGGTCAACATTGTCGACATCGACGAGTTTTGAATAGATGGCCGGCGCGGATGCCGCGTTTGACTGATCATCGTAGACGACCAGTTCGACGGGCCGTCCAAGGATGCCGCCCTTTGCGTTCACGATGTCGCGCCAGACCTCCATTGCAATCAGGCCTGACTTGCCGCCCGGTCCGAGTACGCCAGTCTGTGCGATACTGAAACCAATCCTTAAAGGTTTTTTGTCCTGCGCAAACAAGCGGGCACCGGGCAATGCCGCCGCGCTCATTGCCACCGTCGCCACCATCGCACGAGTAAAGCTTCTCCTGTTCAACATGATGCGTCTCCGTATTTGTAGTGTCCGTGTCGGTGGCCCTCTGGGCAGGCCACGTTGAAACAAGCGCAAATATGCAACTACATTTGCAGGCCCGAGAGCCCTGCAATCACCTTCGCACAAGCAACGTAATCTTCCTCGCCGAAGCCAGAGGCCTCGGTGGCAGACATGATCTGCTCGACCGCAGCACCGAGCAGGACCGGCACTCCGAGCTCACGGGCGCCATCTGAAATCAGCTTCAGGTCCTTGCGCATCTGGACTGTTGTAAAGGTCGGAGTGAAATCGCGGCGTTCGAGCGCATTTGCCTTGAACTTCAGGTGCGGCGACCCGATCGCACTAGTGCTGATGGCGTCGAGCGCGACCTTCGGCTCTATCCCGCCTTTCGTGCAGAGGGCATACGCTTCGCCGAGGCTCGCGACCAGCGTGGTCACCATCAGGTTTACCGCTAGCTTCATGACCCTCGCCTGCTCCGCATCGCCGACCACGCAGATAGTCGATGCGTAGGCCGAGACTATCGGCGATGCCCGCTCGATCACGTCTTCGGGACCAGAGATGAACGTGGTCAACGTGCCATTTGCGGCCGCTGCGACCGAGCCGGAGATCGGAGCACGCAGATAGCCGAGTTGCCTCACTGCCGCTGCTTTTGCGAGCACAGCGGAGGCAGCAGCCGAGATGGTGCTGGTTTCAATAAGTAACGTGCCCGGCTTCGCATTCAGCAAGGCGCCTACCTCGTCGGCAAGGAGCTGCGATACCGCTGCGTCATTCGGTAGCGAGCTGACAATCGCGTCCGCTTTGGCGACCGCGTCTCCAAGAGACTCGATCACTTCCAGGTTGTGCGCCCGTGCCGCGGCACGGCGCTCATCGCTGAGATCGAAAACCTTCAGCGCATGTCCGGCTCCCGCCACGCGCAGCGCCATCGGTTCCCCCATCTTGCCGAAGCCCAACCAAAATACGTTCATGGATTTGTCTCCTGATTCGTTACGCTTGTCCCCGGCTTGATTGGCGTCGTCACGTACGGGTTGCCGCGACGCCATAACCACGGATGAATCTCCACGTGCGCAAAGAGTCCCGCTTTCGCGTAAGGGTCGTCGTTTACAAAGGCTTCAACGGTCTCCTTCGTGTCGGCCGCGAGGATCAGCAGCGACCCCACCTCCGCGTCGCTTTCGTCGAGCAGCGGCCCGGTCTGGAGCACGCGCAAACCCTCTGCGGCGGCATCAAGATGTGCGCTATGGCGAAGCTTCGTTTGCGCGCGCAGCGCAGTGCAGCCCGCGCGGTCCTTGGCAATGACGGCGAAGAACATGGCGTTATCCGTTGATGCCGGTAAGTACAAAGTCGTTCGCCAATTCCCAGAACGGACCACGAACGCCGAACTTCTCTGCCGCCTCGGGCGAATCGTTGCGCTTGAATTCGCGGATCAGCGACGACTTCACGGCGAAGACCACGTCCGAATCGAGATAGGTGTCTTCAGCATCGAACAGGTGAGTCGTCAGCTTCCTGTACCCCGGCGCGGATACGATTGCGTGCACATGCGCCGGACGAAATGGATGCCGCTCGGTAGCGAGCAGTAACACGCCAACTGGACCATCGGTC
>NZ_CAXTGZ010000409.1:0-5552 GCF_964243625.1 uncultured Caballeronia sp. | reverse complement strand
CGCCCGCTTCCCTCCGTTGAAGTTTATCAACAGCGCTTAGCCGCGGTTTTGCAAATAGTATTGAGCCGCATCATCTAGAACGCGCTGCCGCTCGGCGCGCACTTAGATCGATGTGGTCTGTCGCGACGCGAGATCGAGGATGCGCTGCACCACGTCGATGGGCATGTCGAGCGCCACGGCGGGAGTGCCGAATGTGTGCCGTGGTACGGTCCGGTGCGACTGCTTCATGTCGCGTAAGTCCATGGCTCATTGCCAAGAAGGAATAGGCCGCGATTGTCTCGGCCCCGCCTTCGGACGCGCCCAAAATGCTGGCCGTGGGCCGGCTTGCAAACCGTTTGACCAGTTCCTTCGCGCGCCGGTCCTGCCGTGGATCACCCAAATCCGGCGTCTCAAATCCTCGTCCACCCATGCGCTGCGTCGTCTCGGGTCTTCATGCCGAAAATCCGAGAGCAACCGCGAAATCCGCATTGTCAACAACCCCCTTGTGGATACTTTCCTACTTCAACAACGGTTCCGCAAGCGCCGAGTTGTGCAAACGCAGGACGCTGTTGGCGCAGACCCGCAAGCAGCGACTGCTATGGGGCGCTCGCCGATTTTCCGTCTTACGCCGCTGCAGTTACTCTACCAATCGGAGTCGCCAATCGCGTTATTCCATCCATCCTGCGACAGTGTTCCCGCCAAAGACCATGCTACGGATCATCGGAGTCGCCAGCCCTGCGCTGAAGCCCACCACTGGGGCACTCACCTCGTTTAAGCGCTTCATCTGGGACTCGCTCAAGACAATCTCCGTTGCGGCAATATTGCTCGCAAGCTGCATGAGCTTGCTCGCCCCGACGATGGTGGACGTTACACCGGGCCGCGCCATCACCCAGCGCAGCGCGACCTGCGCCAAAGGACGATTCTGCTCGGCGGAAACGGACTTCAGAACGTCAAGGATCGCCCAATTGCGATCGACGAACTTGCTGTCGCCGAACGGATTCGGGCCGCTCAGTCGACCCTTGTCCTTGGTATTCTCGCGGCTGTATTTTCCGCTTAGGAAGCCGCCTGCCAGCGGACTCCACGGCATCACGCCCATCCCGGCCTCCCGCGCGACGGGAATATGCTCGCTTTCGATGTCGCGGGCGACAAGCGAATACTCCACCTGAACTGCAATCGGGCCCGGAATGCGCCGCTCCGAAGCGATGGTCGCAGCCTTCATGGCCAGCCACGCTGGCATATCAGAAAAAGCTTGCAACTCCTCGTACTGATTTGCTTTATGCATTACAACACCTTATACGCTTTGGTGTTGCGCTTCGATAACCCTCGACAGATTTTCCAATTACTTCGTTATACGAATTACCTCGTAATATTGGTGTCGGAATGAACTTCGCAGGATGCTCGCGGTTCTTCTACGTAGAAATGTCGGATACAGGTTGTCCGAAAAAATCAAATAGCATCTGTGTTTAGAATAACCGTTACGTTTAAGACGGTAGTATCACCGTTCGGTATTTCCGCATTTTTCGCGTAGGAAAATGCCATTGGCTGCCTGCCGAATTAAGGCGCTTAAGCTCTAACTTTGAATATCTATCCGCCCCGTTTCTCGCTCGGCCCGTCACGCCAGATGCGCGCTATCCGCATTGATACACGCCTACTGTCGACGAAAATTCAAATTTCCCCCCATTTGACTCCGGGGTTTGCACTGAACGCCAAATGACAGATTTGCGTCGCACTGATGCGCCCGGAAATTGCGAAGGTAAAGCACGTGTTCGGCAAAGCCGCAGTCCGATTAAACAACCGCGCAGAGAACAGCCACCAACCGACACGCGAACGCGAGCGTCGCATGCGAGGCTTTCGGGACCCAAACGCACGCAGAAATTCCTCTCGTGCTTCGGGCCGATCCGGCAACATTTCGCGCTCAAGCGACATTTGCTTCGCGCTTCACTCTATCGCAAACAACGCGCTGTCCGTTCGTCGCCTGGCGCTAATTCACTGAACTCACCCCAAGATCCGTCCTCAGCTTTCTGACAGTTCGTCCAACGGCCGTCACATGGCTCTCTTCCTCTAAATATACTGACAACGCCCTTTCCAGTGTCAGCAAGTCACCTCAGCTTCGGCTCACTTTCCCCCGTAGCAGAGAAAGGGCATCCCCGGCATAACATCAACAAATTGCCGGGCCGTGCATTCCAGACATGCTCAAGGAGCTTCACCCCCTTGCGGGCAGGCTACGCTGACTGGGCGTACGGTAAGTGATTTCCCGACTGAATAGCTGATTGTGCGCCTCAGCGCATACCGCGCGTGGTTTGCTGCGAGCCCGGGTCGGGCGTTCACTGCGCCGGTGAGCGATGTTTCTCTTCGCGCAGCACCCGTTAGAACGTCGATTCAGGGGCGATGTAGCGGCCCTGGTCGGCCAGCCGTGGCACGATCTGGCTCGCCGCGCCCGGTGACGGCAAGGATCGAGGCCTGAATCGGCTTGCCCATGAAGGGCTTGTACAATCGTCGCCTTGTGAACATCCATCCCATCGAACTTGCGGCACTTATTCACGACCTGCTCTCCTCAATTGCGGCCCGGAGCCTGCGGTTCTTCGGAGCCCTCAGCTTGACCCGCTTGGCTTGAGGGACCGCAGGTCTAATAAATAATGTCTAGGGCTTGTGATTGCGCTCGGTAAATTCTGCGAAAGCCCGATTCGCACGAGACAGATATTGTCCGTCGAGCCAGCAAAGGTTGAATTGGAAGAATTCTGGCGGGGAGAAGGATAGTGCGGTCAATCCCGTCCGGGACTCAACCATGGATCGGAGCAGCGTTGCAGCGCCGATCCCGTCTCTTGCCGCCTCTAAAACCAGCGGAACATAGTTGCTCTGCGTCACGACTCGATAACTTACACCTGCTCGTTGGCATCGCTGGTCGATGACGTTGCGCTGGAGAAAGCTTTCATCCAACAGAATCATTTCCAAGTTGGCTAGGTTTGCATCGGATATTTGTGTATTCGACGCGAGAGGATGGGCGCTGTTGAGGCACAATACGACTTCTTCACGATCCAGCATCACCCGCGCCCAGTCTTTCTCAACTCGACGCCCCTCCAGTATTGCTAAATCAATCTTTCCGGCCTCAAGCATCGACCGGACCTCGCCGGCGCTTCCCTGCATTGCGATAACGCTGATGCCGGGATATTTCTGGTGAAACGCACGCATTAAAGACGGAAAATATTGAAGTCCGTACATCGGAGGGAACCCAATGCGGACCTCTCCGGCGCGCAATTCCTGATTGTCGGCAATCTCAAGTCTGGCTGATTCCAGCTCTTGAAACACATGCTTCGCCCGACGCATCAGCAGCTCGCCCTCGGGAGTTAAAGTCACAGGACGATTTCGACCTCGAGTGAACAAAGTCACTCCGACCTCCTCCTCTAGCTTCTTTATCGCAACGCTCAGAGCCGGCTGCGCAACGTGAAGCTCGGCCGCTGCGCGGGTGATGTTGCCGAGACGGGCGATTGTCTCGCAGTAGCGGAGAACACGGATGTCCATACTCGAAAACGATCCTGGGGATAAACGAACAGTATTTCCATTAAGAAGGCGCAGTCAATAAACTAGACTTTGCTCAAGGGTCCCCAAAAATCGAAACAGCATCTGCTTCGTGTGGGTTCGCTTTAATATACTACTGTTGGATACCATGGATATCGCTTTCATCGGTCTCGGGCAAATGGGAAAGCCGATGGCTCTCAACATGCTCAAGCGTGACCCCAACTTAATCGTCGCGGCCGCTGATACTTCGAGCTACCCGGAATTCGCCCGGCTCGGCGCGCGCCCCGTCGAGCGCATTGTCGATGCTGCAAAGGCCGATATGGTTTTCCTTTCCCTGCCCCATGCGGAAGCTATCCACGCGGTTCTGCTGGGCGAAGACGGGCTGATTACGTATCTGAGCGCGGGCAAAATTGTCGTCGACACGAGCACCATCAACTATTCGGCAACCGTTGAAATCGCCGCTGCTCTCGCCGAGAAAGGAATTCATTTCATTGATGCGCCGGTGTCGGGTATGGAGGCTCGCGCGGTGGACGGCACGCTCACCGCAATGTGCGGCGGTTCGCATGAGGTCTATGAGACGGTTCAACCCTTTCTTGCTGCAATGGCCAACAACATCTTGTACATGGGTGATGTCGGGACCGGGCAGCTCACGAAATTGATCAATCAGCTCCTGTTCGATATCAACGCGGCTGCTCTCGCGGAAGTGCTTCCGATGGCGGCCAAGTTGGGCTTGGATCCTGAGAGGATTGGTACGGTCATCAACTCGGGCACCGGTCGGAGTTACGCATCGGAGTTCTTTATTCCTCAAATCCTAAAAGGCAATTTCTCTTCCGGATATCCAATGCATCACGCCTATAAGGACCTGGTCAGTGCCGCTGAGCTTGGAGCGCGCCAATGCATTCCGATGCCCGTCCTTGCTGCTGCGACGGCGACTTACCAGGCCGCGCTTCTGCGCGGGTTCGGCAAGCTTGACAAGGGTGCCATGGTCAAGGTGTTTGAAGAGTTGAACAACGTCACTTTCCGGTCTAAGACCTCGGCCGTCGAGCCGGCTAGCGCGGAGGCGCAATGAGCTTCCAATTCGACCCTAATCCAGCGGCGGCAGTGCTGCTCCAGGCGTGGAAAGCACAGCAGCAGATGCAGGCGCTGCCGTCACCGATCGCGCCCGCTAATTTGGATTCTGGGTACTGCGTGCAAGACCGCTTGGTCGATTTAACGGGGCAGTTTGTCTGCGGTTGGAAGCTCGGCGTTGGCAGCCTCGCGGCAATGATGGCGGCCAGTGCGCAACGACCGCTTGTTGGACGACTGCTTTCTTCGCGTTGCTATCGCGACTGCGATGTGGTCTACCTGTCAAAAGCAAGGCCGATAACCGTCGAGTTCGAAATCGTATTCACTCTTGCGTGCGACATTGAGCCATATAACGAGAAGCCCTTGGAACGGCTGGTCGAGTCTGCTCACGTCGGCTTTGAGTTCGTGCTGTCGAGATTCGTCGACCGGCGAGCCGTTGGGCAACCGAGCTTTGTGGCGGATAACGTTGGTTTCGAAGCGTGCGTGGTCGGTCCCCGGATAGAAGTTGAGGACATCGACAACATTGCTTCATCGGTAGCTGTGTATGTTGATGGCGTGGAAAAGGGTCGAGGGCTGCATGGCGACGACGCCACGGAGCCGTGGGGCTCGCTGCAGCGCCTTCTTGAACACGCCAGTGCCCGGGGCCTCACGCTCAAACGAGGCGACGTCGTATTCACCGGCGCCGCAGCCAAGCCAATAGTAATCGAGCATGAGTCGTTTGAACTATCGGCGAATTTTCTTGGACGCAAGTTGTGCGTCTCCGCGAAGATCAGTGACGCGTAAGCACCATCCGCTAAGCAGCAAAGAATGACCACTCCAGGAAATTGACATGACCATCCTCGCGAACGAGCGCATCCCGGCCACGCTGATACCAGGCGACGGTATCGGGCCCGAAATCACCAAGGTAACCGTCGATGCGCTCGAAGCGCTTGGTGCGCCCTTCGAATGGGACGTCCAACAGGCTGGTGTTGCCGCGCTGGAGGCTATTGGAG
>NZ_CAXTGZ010000408.1:0-5566 GCF_964243625.1 uncultured Caballeronia sp. | reverse complement strand
CAGCTCGTAGCTCTCGCGCTCCACATAGCCAATATGCGGCGTGCAAATCACGTTCTCCATGCGCAGCAGGCTGTAACCCTGCAGGATCGGCTCGCTTTCATAGACATCGATAGCGACCATCCCCGGCCGATTGTGATGCAGCGCGTTGAGCAACGCGTTTTCCTCGAGCAACTCGGCGCGGCTCGTGTTCACGAACAGCGCGGTCGGCTTCATGCGCATCAGGTCGGCGGCGGTGACGATGCCGCGGGTTTCGTCGTTGAGACGCAGATGCAGCGACAGCACGTCGCTTTGCTCGAACAGCGCCTCGCGGCTTTCCGCGACCTCGACGCCGTCTGCGCGCGCCGTCGCCTGCGAGTTCTCCCGGCCCCACATCATCACCTTCATGCCGAACGCCTTGCCGTAACCGGCAAGCAACTGGCCGATCTTCCCGTATCCCCATATGCCGAGTGTCTGGCCGCGCAGGACTTGTCCGAGACCGAAGTTCGGCGGCAACGCGGACGTTTTCAGCCCGGACTGCTGCCACGCGCCTTGTTTCAGGTTCGCGACGTACTGCGGTATGCGCCGCTGCGCCGCCATGATCAGCGCCCACGTGAGCTCCGCCGGCGCGATGGGCGAGCCCGAGCCCTCCAGCACGGCGATACCGCGCTCAGTACAGGCGTCAAGTTCGATATGACCCCCCACCTTGCCGGTCTGGCTGATCATGCGTAGGCGCGGCAGTTTATCGAGCAATTGTGAACTGATCCGGGTGCGCTCCCGGATCAAAACCAGGGCTTCGACTTCCGAGAGTCTGCTAGCCAACTGTCCGAGCCCGCGCACCGTGTTATTGAATACTTTGACTTCATGATCTGCGAGCAGGTTGAAGCAATCAAGCTTACGAACGGCGTCTTGGTAGTCGTCGAGGATGGCGATTTTAATTGGCATGGATTGGCTTTTGATGGGCATCAAACGTGCTGCAGAAATTCGAAAATGGACAGGAAACGACGAGCTAAGTTCGGGTAATTACGTACAAATTCGCCGAAATGTGGGCATCGTGTCTTGCTAAGCTGCTGGTGTTACTGCTTTTTTCACTACCGCCAGCAGGCGATGAACGAATATTGAAAGCATCTTTGAAAGCGAAACGGGCAGTTTAGCCACTTGGCCAGCCGCTCATTGCGCTTTCAGCATCGCACAAGCCGGAACACCGGCAATCGATGGAGACATTCTTATCTCTTTTTAACAGTTTGTTCCGTGGCGACGCAAGCCGCGATTCAGACGGCAGTCGTCGCCAGACCAGTCAACTCCCGACGCATGCCTTGGTTTGTGTCGCCGTCCGTGCGTGAGTTCCGCCGCACGTGTTTCCGGCGATGCGAAATGCGCCTCTCGCGACCAGCGCCGGCGAGTTGCAACCGTTTTCTCTATCAGAACGGAGTGTGCTCGATGAACCAGCCCGCAGTTGTGGACCAAAACCTGACCGGTGATGCCGCGCCGGCCTATGTCAAGAACCGGAAACTCATCGACTGGGTGGAGCAGGTCGCGGCGCTGACCAGGCCGGACCGGATCGAATGGTGCGACGGGTCGGAGGCGGAATACGATCGGCTATCGCAACAAATGGTCGATGCCGGCACGCTCAAGCGACTCAACCCGGCCAGGCGGCCGAACTCTTATCTGGCGTGCTCCGATCCGTCCGATGTCGCCCGTGTCGAGGACCGCACCTACATCTGTTCGGCGCGCCCGGAAGAAGCGGGTCCCACGAACAACTGGATCGACCCGAAGGAGATGCGCGGCACGCTGAACGGCCTGTTCGATGGCTGCATGCGTGGCCGCACCCTGTACGTCGTCCCGTTTTCGATGGGACCGCTCGGCTCACCGATCGCGCATATTGGCGTGGAGCTGACCGACAGCCCCTATGTGGTCACGAACATGCGCATCATGACGCGCATGGGCAGCGCGGTGTACGGCGTATTGGGCACGGACGGCGAGTTCGTGCCGTGCGTGCATTCGGTCGGCGCGCCGTTGCAGGCTGGACAGAAGGACGTTCCGTGGCCTTGCAACGACACGAAATACATCGTCCATTTTCCGGAAAGCCGCGAGATCTGGAGCTTCGGTTCGGGGTACGGCGGCAACGCGCTGCTGGGGAAGAAATGCTTCGCGCTGCGAATTGCATCGACGATGGGCCGCGACGAAGGCTGGCTTGCCGAGCACATGTTGATCCTCGGGGTGACGTCGCCGGAAGGACGTAAATACCACGTTGCGGCGGCCTTTCCTTCGGCGTGCGGCAAGACCAACTTTGCCATGCTGATCCCGCCGCAGGATATGTCGGGCTGGAAGGTATCGACCATTGGCGACGACATTGCGTGGATCAAACCCGGCCGCGACGGCCGCCTGTACGCGATCAACCCCGAAGCCGGTTATTTCGGCGTAGCCCCTGGCACGAGCGAAAAGACCAACTTCAACGCCATGGCGATGCTCAAGGAAAACGTCATCTTCACGAACGTGGCGCTCACGGACGACGGCGATATCTGGTGGGAAGGCATGACCGACACGCCGCCCGCGCATCTGATCGACTGGCAGGGCAAGGACTGGACGCCCGAATCCGGCACGAAAGCCGCGCATCCGAACGCGCGCTTCACGGCGCCGGCGTCGCAGTGTCCATCGATTGATGCCGATTGGGAGAATCCAGCGGGCGTGGCTATCGATGCGTTCATCTTCGGCGGCCGCCGTTCAGACACCGTGCCGCTCGTCACCGAGGCGCGCGACTGGAACGAGGGCGTCTACATGGCCGCGACCATGGGCTCGGAAACCACGGCCGCCGCAGCCGGTCAGCAAGGTGTGGTGCGGCGCGATCCCTTCGCCATGCTGCCGTTTTGCGGCTACAACATGAGCGAGTACTTCGGGCACTGGCTGAAGATGGGCGAACGGCTGGAGCAGCTCGACGCGAAGTTGCCGAAGTTTTTCTGCGTCAACTGGTTCCGCAAAGCCGCGGATGGCAAATTTGTGTGGCCGGGTTTCGGCGACAACATGCGCGTGCTGACGTGGATCGTTGGGCGTCTGGAGGGCACAGCGAACGGCGAAGAACATGCGGTCGGACTTTCGCCGCGTTACGAAGACATCGACTGGGGCGAGCTCGACTTTTCGCGTGAACAATTCGAGCGCGTAATCTCCGTGGAGGGCGCTGCGTGGCGTGAAGAGTTGCAACTACACGACGAATTGTTCAAAAAACTTGCGCAGGGGCTTCCTTCAAAACTCGCTGAAACCAAGCGTGGGATTGAAGAACGGCTCACGGCGTAATATTCGTCAGACGGGATTAGTGACGGAACTAAACATAATCAATGACGGCGCGCCGTAAAGTCGGCGCGCCGTCATTCACCCGCTCTACTGCGTCAAAATTGCCTGAGCCAGCTTTTCAGAATTCGCGTGCACCTGTTTGGACCGCCCTCACGTTCTATTTCTAGCAACAATCCATCCTCTTTCACCTTACTGCTTGGTAAAGTCGAAATCTTTTGTCGGAAAAAGTTGAATTTCCGGCAACTTCTGCACGAAAACGCGAGTCCTAGGATAATTCCGAATTGCTTCAGGAATTTAAAAGAGGCCGTCTAGCAGCAGGAGTAGTCTCATGGATCATTTGCAGTCGATGAAAGTATTCGTCCGAGTGGCGGATCTTGGCAGTTTTGCTCGCGCAGCCGGCGCAATGGATATCTCCAACGCCGTGGCGACGCGCCATATCGCGGATCTGGAAGGGCGGCTTGGCACCCGTCTGCTCAACCGCACGACGCGCAGCCTGTCGCTGACCGAGTCGGGGCAGGTGTACCTGGAACGTGCGCGGCAGATTCTCGATGAGCTCGAAGACGTCGAGCAGATGGTCGTGGCACGCAACCACGAGCCGGTCGGATCGCTACGAATCGTCGCACCGGTCGTATTCGGGCTGCACAACCTCGCGCCCGTGCTGCAGACGTACGCGCAGCGCTACCCGAAGGTCGTGCCCGACGTAACGCTGGTCGACCGGCAGGTCGATCTCGTGGAAGAAGGTTTCGACGTGGGCATTGTGATCGCGCGCCAGATGCGCAGCGCGAGCATCGTCACGCGGCGCCTGACGACCGGCTGCCTGACTGTCTGCGCAACGCCCGCGTATCTCGAAAAGCATGGCGTGCCTGCGCGGCCTGAAGATCTGGCTGAACATCCGTCGCTGAGCCTGCCATCGGAGTATTTCGGCGATGAACGCGTGTTCACCGGTCCGGAAGGCGAAGTTCGCGTGCGGCCGACGAACGTCATCGTTGCGAACAATACCGAGATGCTGCGCCAGTTCGCGCTGCTCGGCATGGGCATCGCGATCCTGCCGAGCTACCTGATCGGCAACGACACCACGCGCGGCAAGCTGGTCAGGCTTCTGGGCGACTACCGGCTGCCGCAGGTCGAGATCAACGTGGCGTATCCGAGCCGTCGTCACTTGCCGGCGAAGGTGCGGACGTTCATCGATCACCTGGTCGAGCATTTCAGCAAGACGCCGAATCATCAGCTTGGCGAGCAATGGGCGAAGGACGGCGCGTTGCAGCCGGGTTCTCCCGCCATCAACGACGCCGACAGCGAGCCTCTGGTCGCGCACGCGGCCTACGCTGAAGCGGAAGGCGGCGAGCGTTACGACTCGCGTCCCACAGCCCCCGCCGATGACAGCAAGCCCAGCAGCAAGCCGGTCAAGCCGCGCGCGCGCTCGCCACTTTCAATGCCGTCGCCGTTCTGACATGGCAAGCGTCATACGTTCGACAATGCCGGAAAGCAAAAAGCCCGCGAGCTAATCGCGGGCTTTTTTCATTACACAGGCCTTCTGACAACCTAACTCGCGGTCTTCCGGGCCGGCGCCTTCTTGGCCGCAGCCTTCTTTGCGGGCGCTTTCTTCGCCGCAACCTTCACGGTCGTTTTCTTTGCCGCGACTGCCACGTCGCCATCACCTTCGTCTTCCGCTTCCGCCGCTGCAGCCGCCGCACCGCGTTTGACAGCGGTCTTCGCACCCGGCTTCGGTTCCTTCTTTTCGAACTCGAAGCCGATCTTGCCGTCCGGCTGCTTCACGAGGAACGCTTTGAAGTTCCGACCCGTACGCGACGACTTGAAGCCCGTCAGCAAGTCCGTGCGTCCTTCCTCGAGCAACTTCGTCATCTGCTCGCGCGACATTTCCTGCTGCAGGATCACCTTGCCCGAGCGGAAATCGCAGGTCTTCGGATTTGCGACCGAGTTCTCGCAGATATAGCTCATGCCGTGCTCGTAGACCTTCGACTGACACTTCGGACATGCGCCAACCGGCGTCTGCTCCGAGAAGTCCACCGGCTCGCCGTCTTCGCCGCCTGAATCCTGACCGAAGTCGAACTCGAGCTTCCAGTTCTTGATTTCGTCGTCGAACCCCAGCTTCAGGATTGCCGAGAAGTCCGGCGACAGATTGCCGCCCAGCACGCGCAGGCCGCCTGTCGGCTTGTAAGGCTTCTCCACGGTCCGGATCACCTTGCCATCCGCCGATTTCGCGCCGAGGCGCGCCACTTGGCCGCTAAGCGTCTCTCCCGTGCAGGTCAGCATGTCGCCGTTGAGCAGGCCGGCCTCAAGA
>NZ_CAXTGZ010000407.1:0-5567 GCF_964243625.1 uncultured Caballeronia sp. | reverse complement strand
CATCAACACGAATATTGCGTCGCGGCTCGGGCCGGGCGCGGTGTCGTGGATCAATTATTCCGACCGCCTGATGGAGTTTCCGAGCGCGCTGCTCGGCGCCGCGCTCGGCACGATCTTGCTGCCAAGCCTTTCGAAGGCGCATGTGGACAAGGATCCGGTCGAATACTCCGCGCTCCTCGACTGGGGGCTGCGCATCACGTTCCTGTTGGCCGCGCCCAGTGCAATTGCGCTGTTTTTCTTCGCCCAGCCGCTCACGGCGACGCTCTTCGGCTACGGCAAATTCGATGCAAATTCCGTCGTCATGGTGGGCCGCGCGCTGGCCATGTATGGCATCGGGCTCGTCGGCCTGATCCTGATCAAGATCCTTACGCCCGGTTTTTACGCGAAGCAGGACATCAGGACGCCGGTGATCATCGGCATTGTCGTGTTGATCGCGATTCAGTTGAGCAACCTGGTCTTCGTGCCTATATTCGCCCACGCCGGCCTGACCTTGTCGATCGGGCTGGGCGCGTGCGCGAACGCGACGATGTTGTTCATCGGATTGAGGAAGCGCGGGATCTACCAGCCATCGGCGGGATGGACGCGTTTCTTCGCCCAATTGGTCGGGGCATGCCTCGTGCTGGCGGGAGTGATGCACTGGGTTTCGGGTAACTTCGACTGGATTGGCATGCGTGCTGCGCCGCTGCAGCGCATCGCGCTTCTTGGAGCCAGCCTGGTTGTATTCGCTGCGCTATATTTCGGTATGCTCTCGGCGATGGGCTTCAAATACGCGTATTTCAGAAGGCGAACGATGTGATGACGACGACGCGCATGCTCGACTATTTCACTTCGCTGGTGGCGGAGGACGAAAGTCTGCCCCTCACCGAGGCGGCGTTGTCGCTTGCGCAGGACGCGTATCCCGACCTCGATTTGCAGGGCGTGCTGGCGGAGATCGACGAACTCGTGCTGCGGGTTCGCCGCCGTATGCCGGAGGACGCCGATATCAAGCAGAAAGTCGGCGTGCTGAATCGTTTTTTCTTCCGCGAACTCGGCTTCACCAGCAATCTGAACGACTATTACGACCCGGATAACAGCCACCTGAACATGGTGCTGAAGCGCCGGCGCGGGATCCCCATATCTCTCGCGGTCGTGTATCTGGAGATGAGCGAGCAGCTTGGTATCCCAGTGCGCGGTGTGTCGTTTCCTGCGCACTTCCTGCTGCGCGTCACTACGCCGGAAGGCGACGTGATGCTCGATCCGACCACCGGACATTCGCTCTCCGAATCCGCGATGGTCGAAATGCTCGAACCCTATGTACAGCGGGTTGGCGAGTCGATTGGCAGCGCGTTGCGCGTGCTGTTGCAACCAGCGACGCGGCGGGAAATCATCGGACGAATGTTGCGCAATCTGAAGAGCATTTATCTTCAGACGGAGCGATGGCAGCGCTTGCTCGCCGTGCAGCAGCGGCTTGTGATCCTGATGCCGGGAAGCATTGAAGAGGTGCGGGATCGCGGTTTCGCGTATGCCCGTCTGGATTACCTGCGCCCGGCGATGGAAGATTTGCGTCGATACCTCGATGACCGTCCGGACGCCGAGGACGCAACCGTCGTGGAGACGGAGTTGCACGAACTCAGGCAACGCACGCAGCACGACAGCGACTAAGAATTCTGACTTTATAAAAGCGGCGGCGCATCTTCCAGGATGTGCCGCCGTTTTCGTTTACTTCGGTTGCATCCGGATTGCCCCGTCCAGGCGGATGACTTCGCCGTTGAGCATGGGGTTATCGAAGATGTGTTTGACGAGCATCGCGTATTCGTTCGGTTTGCCCAAACGCGACGGGAACGGCACCATGGCGCCGAGCGCGTCCTGCACTTCCTGCGGCATGCCGAGCAGCATGGGCGTTTCGAAAATGCCCGGCGCGATCGTCATGACACGAATGCCGTTGCGGGACAGATCACGTGCGATTGGCAAGGTCATGCCGACCACGCCGCCTTTGGACGCCGCGTATGCCGCCTGTCCGATCTGGCCATCGTAGGCCGCAACCGATGCCGTGCTGACAATCACGCCGCGCTCGCCGGCCGCGTTCGGTTCGTTCTTCGCCATGGCCGCAGCGCTCAACCGGATCATGTTGAACGTGCCGATCAGATTCACGCCAATGGTCTTCGCGAATACATCGAGCGAATGCGGGCCGTCCTTGCCGACCGTCTTCGCCGCCGGCGCGATGCCCGCACAGTTCACGAGTCCACGCAAACTGCCGAGTTGCGTAGCCGCCTCCACGGCGCGCTGGCCATCTTCCTCACGGCTCACGTCGCACTTCACGAACACGCCGCCGAGTTCCTTCGCGAGCTTCTCGCCGCCGGCTTCGTTCATGTCTGCAATCACGACCTTGCCGCCATGATCGCGGATCAGTTGCGCCGTCGCCGCGCCCAAGCCCGATGCGCCGCCGGTGATGAGAAAAACGTTGTCCTGGATATCCATGCTGTGTGCTCCTCAATGGTGGTGATGTGCGAAGAGATCGGTAGAAGCAAAAAACCCGCTCGGCCAATGAAGCACGAGCGGGTTTCGAAAAAGGCGTGCTTGCGGCGCCGGGCGTTGAGATCAGGTCAACGCTTCGAACACGCGCTGACGGATTTCATCGACGGTACCGAGGCCCGAAATACGCCGGTATTCCGGCGCCTTCAAACCGTTGTTGTCGCCGTGCTTCGACCAGTTGTTGTAGTAGTCGATCAGCGGCTTGGTTTGCGCCACGTACACGTCGAGCCGCTTCTTCACGGTCTCTTCCTTGTCGTCGTCGCGCTGGATCAGCGGCTCGCCGGTGACGTCGTCACGGCCTTCCTGCTTCGGCGGGTTGAACTTGACGTGATACGTGCGACCCGACGCCGCATGGACGCGCCGTCCGCTCATGCGCTCGATGATGTCCGCGAACGGCACATCGATCTCCAGCACATAGTCGATGGCAACCGCCGCCTGCTTCATGGCGTCGGCTTGCGGAAGCGTGCGCGGGAAGCCGTCGAACAGATAGCCGTTTGCGCAGTCCGGTTCCTGCAGCCGCTCCTTGACAAGGTTGATGATGAGCGTGTCCGGCACGAGCTCGCCCGCGTCCATGAAGCGCTTGGCTTCCACGCCGAGCGGCGAACCCGCTTTCACGGCGGCGCGCAGCATGTCGCCCGTCGAGATTTGCGGGATGCCGAACTTTTCCTTGATGAAGGTGGCCTGGGTGCCCTTGCCGGCGCCGGGGGCGCCCAACAGGATCAAACGCATGGTGATATCTCCGAATCGAATAGAAACCGCTCTCGCTGCGAGGCTTATCTGGCGTCCGGTCGCTATTCACAATTGCCCGGCAGACGTCCGAAACGAGGCGCGACGAGCCGAATTCGGGAGACGGCGCGGCACCAGTCGACATGGGCGCAAGGGAGCAAAGGCGCTGACCGGAAGGCTCGCGCTACCGGCCGATTATGCCATGCATCCTCGCAATGGCGACCCGAAAAAAGGCCGCAAAGGCTTGTTATGTGGGGCGTGGCGGGGTTAACGCGAGTTGCCCGGAAGCGCGCCGGCGCGTTAGGACGAAGCCGGAAACATCGCGCGTACGCGGGCGAGGTCGGTGGGGGTATCGACACCGGGCGGCGGTGCGTCGTTCGTGATCAGAACGGCGATGCGCTCGCCGTGCCAGAGCGCGCGAAGCTGTTCGAGCGCTTCCGCTTCCTCGATGGGCGCGACACTCAACGTGGGATAAGCCCGCAAAAACTTCGCGCGATACGCGTACAGGCCGATGTGCCGCAGCACATTGGCCGGAATCGGCGGGCGCGATGCGAGCGCGGCCGCGTTTGGCCATTCCTTCTGCCATGCATCGCGCGACCAGGGAATCGGCGCGCGGGAGAAATAGAGTGCGACGCTTTTTGCATCGAGCACGACTTTCACGACGTTCGGATTGAAAACGTCGGCGGGATCGTGGATGGGATGCGCGGCTGTGGCGATCGCGCACGACGGATGCGCCGCGAGATGCGCCGCCACGTTGCGCACGAGCGCGGGATCGATCAGCGGTTCGTCGCCTTGCACGTTGACCACGATGGTCTCGTCGCTCCAGCCGAAATGCGTGGCGACTTCGGCGAGACGATCCGTGCCGTTCGGGTGATCGGCGCGCGTGAGCAGTACGTCGAAGCCGTGTTCCTTCGCGACATCGACCACGCGCGGCGAATCCGTTGCGATCAGCACCTGCAATGCGCCCGACAAACGCGCCCGCTCGGCGACGCGCACGACCATTGGCTTTCCGCCGATGTCAGCCAGCGGTTTGTTCGGCAGCCGCGTGGACGCGAGCCGCGCGGGCACGACAGCAATAAAGGGCGGCACGACTGGCGTGTGGGCGTTCATGTTGGGGCGTTCGCGTCCTGGTGTTCGTTGAGGATCAGTTTCCGCTAACGGGTTTCAACGGATCGACGGGCGTGCCTTCAACCGTCTGACGTGCTTCGTCGGGCAGCATGATGGGAATGCCGTCGCGGATCGGGTACGCGAGCTTGTCGACGTTGCAGATGAGTTCCTGCGCCGCGCGGTCATAGGTGAGCTGGGTCTTGCAAATCGGGCAGACAAGAATTTCAAGCAGGCGTGCGTCCACGAATTTTCTCCACGACTAATGCGATGAGGCGGGGTTTGAGCACGGCTTCCACGGGAACGACCCAGATGCGCGCGTCACGCCAGGCCCCGAATTTTACTGCATCCTTCTCGGTGATCAGGATCGAATCGGCTTCGATGCCGGCAAACGGGTTGTCGCGGTAATCGTAGTGATCGGGGAACGCACGGGTCGAGAGCGTCAGGCCTTCGGCACGCAGCGACGCGAAAAACCGTTCCGGCGATCCGATGCCTGCCGCCGCCACGATCCGCTCGCCCTTGAACGCGGCGAGCGGACGGCGCACGGCGGGGTCGTCGAGCAGCCAGGCATCGCCGGTCGTGAGATCGAGCGAGAAGGTGTTCGGCCACGGCGGCAGCGCGCGTTCGTACGGGCTGTTGATCAGGGTGGCGTCGCGATGCCGCGACATCGATTCACGCAGCGGGCCGGCCGGAAGCAGGAAGCCGTTGCCGCCGAGGCGGTCGTCGAACACCACGAGCTCGAAGCTGCGCGCCAGGCGGTAATGCTGCAGGCCGTCGTCGCTCACTATTACATCCACCGATGGATTCGCCTTCAGCAACGCCTGCGCCGCCGCCACGCGATCCGGCGACACGACGACCGGTGCATGCGTGCGGCGAGCGATGAGAAGCGGTTCATCGCCGACTTCGGCGGGTTTGCTTTCGGGCGTGACAAGCGTGGCCTCATGGATCTTTGCGCCATAACCGCGCGAGACGACGCCCGGCTGGTAACCGGCGGCGCGCAGCGCTTCCACGAGCGCGATCACGGTCGGCGTCTTGCCGGTACCGCCCACGGTGACGTTGCCGACCACGACAACGGGCACGCCAACGTTGGTCTGCTTGATCCAGCCGAGCGCGAAAAACATACGCCGAATCGCAGCGATCAAACCGAAAACAGCGGCAAACGGCGTCAGCGACCACGCGACCCAGCCGCGCCGGCGCCATTCGCGGGCGAGGAAGTTTTCGATCGG
>NZ_CAXTGZ010000406.1:0-5591 GCF_964243625.1 uncultured Caballeronia sp. | reverse complement strand
AGTTTCAGTAGTTGTTTATGACTGAGCCATCGCAGGGAATACAGTTTGAGTTTTCCGGACGAAACAGGATCGCGCCGGGCATGCGACAGGCTGCCATCGTCGATTTGCAAAATCTGAAATCAAATGTTTTGAGAGGAATTCCAATCCCCACAGGGACTGGAATGACAGCGCGGAGTAAAGGGTTGCGTAACCCTTTACGAGTAGAGATCGATAGCCGGTCTGTTTCGATTTTCGATTGCAACTACACCATCAGCTTGCGGGCCAATTCCATCAGACCCTTATCGCTTCCGGGCGCGCCGATTATGGAAAATCCCAGCGGCACGCCGTCCATCTGCATTAACGGAACAGTGATCTGCGGACATCCGCTTAGCCCCGAAATGCATAACATCCTGATCGACTGGTTTCGATAATCATCGAGTGCGTCATCGCTTTCAGAAAGCAATGGCGCGACGTCCGGCATCGTGGGCATGAGAATGACGCGGCCGCCTTCCAACAACTTCAAAAGGCCGGTGCGAAACTGCGCGCGGATATTCTCGCTTTGGCCGTTCTGACCGCTCGTGACAGTCTTCGACCAGAAAAAACGTTCGCGCACGCCTGGCCCAAGCTGGAAGTCATGCTTCTCGATCGCCGCGCCGTGGCTTTGCCATGCCTGGAATCCCTGTATGTAGCGGAAAGCCCAATAAAGCGCATCGGTGGAAGGCGTCATGACATCGGTGCCTTCGATAACGCCAAACCGCGGCCGCAATGTATCGAGCGTTGCCGCGAAAAGTGTCGCGACGTGCCCGGGCAAGCCCGCGAGCGCATCGCGGGGCAACCACGCGTCGGGTGTATCTGCGAGCGTGGCGGTGTCTTCGCCGAGCAGCACTTCGCCCACCCGAGCAAACGTATTCATGTCGCGCGCAAACCAGCCGCACGTGTCGAAGCCCGGGGCGAGCGGCATGCAGCCATCGAGCGATACGCGATCGTGCGTTGGCCGCAAGCCGATCAGTCCGCAGTGACTCGCGGGCGCGCGCACTGAGCCGCCAGTGTCGGTGCCGAGCGCGAAGTCGCACAATCCGTTCGATACCGCCGCCGCCGATCCGGAACTCGATCCGCCCGCGATGCGCTCCGGCGCGGCGCCGTTGCGCGGCGCGCCGTAGTGAGCGTTCTTGCCGGTCATCGAAAACGCGAGTTCCTCCGTGTGTGTCTTGCCGGCGAAAACCGCACCCTCAGCAAGCAATGCATCGACGACGGGCGCGCTGGCCGTCTTGATGCCGGACATTGCCAGCATGTGGGGGCTGCCGCAGCCTGTCGGGTAACCGGCGACATCGAAGATGTCCTTCACGGCGAATGTCAGACCGCTGAGCGGGCCGCTTGCGGCGTTTGCCACAGGAGAGTCGGGGAAGGGCACGAAGGCGCGGGATGAAGCCGGATCTTGGGTCATGTTCTTATAAGTGAGAGGCGGTTCGATAGCGCCTGATTATTACGGCGGTTAAATTTGTGACTTGGACCTTCGCGGCCATCGGGTCTATTCTGAATTTTCGCTTGAACGGACCGCAGACTGCAATGCAAGAAGGTTGCATCCATGTCCGGCTCACGCGATCTGTAAGGAGATTGAAAAATGGTCGCAAAAACGCTGGTCCAGGCTCTTCTCGCCGTTGTCGCCATGGTTGTGTACTTTACGCCGTCTATCGTGGCGGACAGGAGAGGGCGGCGCAACGTGCTGCTGCTCGCGCTGATGAACGCGCTGCTCGGATGGACAATCGTGGGATGGCTGAGCGCGCTTTACTGGGCGCTTCATCGCGACAGCCCGAAAAAAGTCGACCGCATCGTGCGGATGCAGACGCGCATGAAGGCCCATGCAACCGCCGATGCAATCGTCGCGCGTGCGCTTGCCCGCCATGTCCCGCCGGCAAAAGCAATCCGCATCACACGCGAACCGTACTGATCGTGACGCGCTAGACGCTCAGCCTGCGAGCGCCAGTGCGCGCGAGCGGCGCCGGGCCAGCCAGCGCACCAAGAGTAGCCCGACGATCATCACGGTGAGCGACAACATGGTGGTCATGGTGCCGAGCGCGTAGATGACGGGCGTGGTCACGGAAGTCGTCAGGCCCTGCAATTCAAGGGGCAACGTGTTCTGGTCGCCGATTGCCTGCGACGTACGCGCGATCTCGTCCCATGACAGCGTAAAGCCGAACATGCCGACGCCGATCACAGACGGCCCGATGATCGGCAACACCACGTGCCTGAAACTCTGCCAAGGCGAAGCGCCAAGATCGCGCGCCGCTTCCTCGTAAGCAGGGTTGAACCGGTTGAAGACGGCGAACATCACGAGCAGGCCGAAGGGCAGCGTCCACGTCAGGTGCGCGCCGAGCGCGGACGTGTAAAGGCCCATCGACGTGGTGTAGTTATCGACGAAAGACTCGTGGTCCAGAACGGTGGCGAGATACTTGACGCCGTTATCGAGCAGCCGGAACGTGAGGCCAATCCCCAGCGAGACGATGATCGACGGCATGATCAGGCTTGCCACCGATACATAAAACACAGCGGTATCTCCGCGAAAACGCTTGCGGAACGCAAGTCCCGCCGTCACCGAGAACAGCACGGTCAACACCGTGACCACGGCCGCGAGCCGCACCGAACGCCCGAACGCCGCCCAGATGTCGACGTCTCCAACGCCCTGCCGCAGCACCTCGAACCAATGCAGCGACACGCCGCGCATGGGAAACGTGAGGCCGCCTTCCGGCCCCTGGAACGACAGGATGAAGATTGTTATGACCGGGCCGTACAGGAACAGCACGAAAAGCACAAACACGAGTGCGAGCCAGTAGAAACTCGCGGGCCTGCGTTCACGATGTTTGAGACCGGGTTTGAGACCGCTGGCGGCCATGTCACAGCTCCTTGCGGATATCGACTACACGAGTCAGCGCCCAGACAATCAGAAGCACCACGGCCAGCAGGATGATTGCGTTGGCCGCGGCAGCGGGGAACTGCAGATAGCCCGTCTGCACCTGAATGATCTTTCCCACCGACGCAATCTGCTGCCCGCCCATGACGCCGACGGTCAGGAAATCGCCCATGACGATCGTGATCACGAAGATCGATCCGATCACGATTCCCGTCTTCGACAAGGGCAGCACCACTTCGCGGATGACTTGCCAGCCGCTTGCGCCTGCATCGCGCGCAGCTTCGAGCAGCGAGCGGTCGATGCGCATCATCGCGTTGAAGATGGGGACGATCATGAAGAACGTGTAGAGATGCACGAACGCGAGCACCACGGAAAAGTTCGAGTACAGCAGCCATTCAAGCGGCCGCTCGACCAGATGCGCGCTCACCAATGCCTGGTTGACGAGGCCGTTGCGGCCGAGCAGCGGCATCCATGAAATCATCCGGATCACGTTGGAGGTCCAGAACGGTATGGTGCAAACGAGGAACAGCACCGTTTGCATGCCCGATGACCGGACGTGGAATGCAAGGAAATACGCAATCGTGAAGCCGATCAAAAGCGTGACGGTCCATACGATCGCGCAGAACTTGATGGTGGACCAATAGGTCTTGAAGGTCACGCAGACATCGGTCATCGACGAACATCCATCGAAGATCGCCGCGTAGTTCTTGAACGTGAACGCCGGGATGATCTGGTATTCGTTGAAGTCCCAGAAGCTCACGATCAGCGTGATGATGAGCGGCACGATGAAAAACAACGCGAAGGTGAGCGTAAGCGGCGTTGCCTGCAGCCATGCGGCGGCTCGCCGGTGTTTCACCGGCGCCTCAAGCGTTTGAACAGGAAGCTCGATCGATGCCATCGCGTGATTACCCATTGTTTGAACTGATCCGGCCGGCTTCATGCAACGCACGCGGCCGGCCCTTGCATACTCAAGCCGCGATGAACTCGTTCCACTTCTGGACCATGTAGATGTTCTCGTCCATCACTGCGTTCCAGCACGCGATCGCTCCCATGCGCTGGTTGTACGAGCCGCCGTCGCGTACCGTGCCGGCCTTCTCGAGCAACTGGCCATCGGGCGCCTTGATGTCCTGCGCAGCGGGCTTGCCTTCCATCCAGTAGTCCCATTCGTACGCCTGCATGTGCGACTTCGCGGTGTCCGTCACGCCCGGGTAATAGCCCTGGCGCATCAGATAGGCGCCCGCCCAGCCGTCCTGGAACCAGTTGATGAACTCGTACGCCGCGTCGAGCTTGCGGCCCTGCAGCGAACGCGGCAGCCCGAAGCCCGATGCCCACGACCTATACCCTTCCTTCAGCGGCTGGAACTTGCAGGCAACGCCCATCGTGCGAACCTTCGTGACGGCCGGCGACCACATCGACTGGATCACGACTTCGCCGGACGCCATCAGGTTCACGCTTTCGTTGAAGTCCTTCCAGAAGGCGCGGAACTGGCCTGCGCGCTTGGCTTCGATCAGGATCTTGATGGTCTGGTCGATCTCGGCCTTGGTCATGTTGCCTTTGTCGCCATACTTCACATGACCCATCGCTTCGATCGCCATTGCCGAATCCATGATGCCGATGGCCGGAATGTTGAGCAGCGCAGCCTTGCCCTTGAACTCGGGATTGAGCAGCTCGGACCAGCTCGTGATCGGGCGCTTGATCAGGTCGGGGCGAATGCCGAGCGTGTCCGCGTTATAGGTGGTGGGGATCAGCGTCATCCATTCAGTGGGCGTCGCGGAGAATTGCGTCGAACGTGCGCCGGTCAGGAACATCACCTTCTTCGGCGCGGTGCCCTGGTCGCCGATCTTCTTGCCGTCGACCTCACCGCGCGTCAGGACGGGCGTGATCTTATCGGCGAGCTTGATCTTTCTTGCGTCCATGCCGGCAAGCGTGCCGGCGGGAATCAGCTTCTTCAGCGAGAAATATTCGGTGTCGACAATATCGAAGGAATTCGGTTGCGTGATGATGCGCTTGGCGACGTCGTCGGTCGTGACGGGGATGTACTGGATCTGGATGCCGGTGTCTTCCTGAAACTTCTTCGCGATATCCGAACTCTGGTTCACCGCGGTGCCGAGATATCGCAACGTGATCTTTTCCTGCGCGTGCACATACGGGAAGCCCGCAATACCCGCTGCCGCAACCGCGCCCTTGAGCAACGTGCGGCGTGACAGGCCCTGACCCGAACCGAGGCCGGATTCGGCGGGCTCGCTCGTGGTGGTATCGGACGGATGTTCTTTTCGCTCGGTCATTGCAATCTCCCTTGGTGACGTTGTCGTTTCAATGTTCTCGTTCAATGCAACGCAAAGCGGTCTTTCATGCCGCAAATGCATGGGCGTCCTGCTCGTTCCACCAGACCACGACGCGCGCATCGGTGCCAAGGCGCTGCGGGTCGTATTCGTTATCGGGGAGCAGTGAGATGAGTTCGGGCGAACCGTCTAGCGGCGCGAGTGTCATGCGCAAGTGTGTGCCCTGGTATTCGGTTTCGCGGACCGTGCACGGAATCCCGCCGATACGGCTGACCCCGCCGTCGCTGCCCGATGTCTGCACGGGCGTCACGCCGTGAGGCGCGATGCGCAGGTGATCGGCGCGCACGGTGAAAGCGCGGCCGTTTGCGCTCAGCACGTTATGACCGCCCAGGAAACGCGCGACGAATTCGGTGCGCGGCCGG
>NZ_CAXTGZ010000405.1:0-5623 GCF_964243625.1 uncultured Caballeronia sp. | reverse complement strand
GCCACGATGATCACGCCCATCACCACTTGCTGATGGTAGCCCGGTACGCTAGCCAGATTCATGATGTTGCCGATCACGCCGAGAATCAGCACGCCCATCAGCGTATTCAGCGCGCCGCCCTTGCCACCGGCGAGACTCGCGCCGCCGATCACCACCGCCGCGATCACGGTCAGTTCATCGCCTACGCCGACTGTCGGCGCACCGACGCCCGCACGCGATGTCGAGATGATCCCGGCCAGCGCCGCGAGCAATCCCGAGCTGACATAGGTACCGAGTACATGGCGCGCGACGGGCACGCCGGAAAGCCGCACGGCTTCCTCGTTCGACCCGATTGCGCGCACCACGCGGCCGGCACGCAGACGGTTCAGCGCGATGCCGCCGATCACGAACACGATCAGCATCACGAGCGTCGGACCCGGAATGCCGAAGTAGGAATGACGCCCGAAGTCGAGCAGTGCCTGACCGGGGTCATCGACAAGGATGGGCGAGCCGTTCGACACGATCATCGCAACGCCGCGTGCAACGGTCATCATGGCCAGCGTGACAACGAAGGGCGTAAGACGAAACCATGCGATCAACGCGCCGGAAATAAACCCGCAGAAGCCGCCGACAACCAGCGTGGCGAGCAAGGCGACCGTCAGCCCGTATTGCGGAATCAGCAACGCCGACAGCACGCTGCCAAGCGCCGCAATCGATCCCACCGACAAGTCGATACCACCGGTCAGCACGACCAGCAACATGCCGACCGACATGATGCCGACGCCCGCCACTTGCCGCGAAATATTCGACAGGTTGGGCACGGATAAAAAGTCGCTCGATACAAACGACGCTGCGATCACGAGCACGATCAGGATCGCGACCGTGTTGAAGCGGCGCGCAACAGACCACCAGTGTTTTGCGTGGGCCTGTGCCGAGTTCGCCTGATGCGTTTTCGGGGTGACGGCGCTGGGATTCATGGTGCGAGTCTCCGGATTATTCACGATGCATTTAATGAGTGAGCGTGGCCGGCGCTTCGTCCGGCGCGCGGCGCAGCGACAGCGACAAGATCTGTTCTTCGCTGAAATCAGCAGGTTGAAGTTCGCCGCGAATCTCGCCTTCGCCCATCACGAGGATTCGATCGCACAGGCCCATGAGTTCCTGATGTTCCGACGAGATCACGAGCACTGCCTTGCCGCGTTCGGCAAGCTGGTTGATGAGCGTGTAGATCTCGACTTTCGCGCCGACATCCACACCGCGCGTGGGTTCGTCGAGGATGATGAGGTCGCCGTCCGCGTGAAACCACTTCGCCAACACGACTTTTTGCTGGTTGCCGCCGGAGAGCGTTGAAACATCGGCGTCCATGGAACGCGCCTTGATGCGCAGTTGTTCCATCAGCTTTTGCACGAATGCGCGCTCGCGGCCGAAGGCGAGAAAGCCGCCCGGACCGCTCACCGACTTCAGTGCGGCGAGGGTGGCGTTGACGCGAATCGGCATCGATAAAACGGCGCCTTGCCCCTTGCGGTCTTCAGGCACGAAGCCGATGCCGGCCTTGACTGCGGCCATCGGCGAGCGGATCGCCATGACCTTCTGGTTCAATTCGATGGTTCCGGAATCGCGCGTATCGGCACCAAAGATCAGGCGCGCGACTTCGGTACGGCCCGATCCGATCAGGCCGCCGAGACCCACCACTTCACCGGCGCGCAGCGTGAACGACACGTTGCGAACGGCATGACCTCGCATCAGGCCCGTGACCTTCAGGACTTCGGCGCCGAGCGTGGCATGGCGCTGCGGAAACAGCACGGACAGCGGGCGCCCGACCATCTTGCGGATCAGGCCGTCCATGGTGAGCTCGGCGGGCGTGAGGGTATCCACGCGCTTGCCGTCCTTCAGCACAGTGATGCGGTCCGCGATCGCAAACACCTCTTCCAGCCGGTGCGAAATATAGACAATGCCCACGCCGCGCGAGCGCAGCTCGCGCACGATTTCGAGCAGTTTGTTCGCATCCGATGGCGCGAGAGCCGCGGTGGGTTCGTCGAGCACGAGAAGCTTTACCTGGCGGCTGAGCGCCTTGGCGATTTCGATCACCTGGCATTGCGCCGCCGAGAGATCGCCGACCAACGCGGCTGGATCGATATCGAAGCCGAGGCTCGCGATCAGGGCACGCGCGTTCTTGCGCAGCGTCCCCCAGTCGATGACAGCCGGCAACGCACCCAGAAATACGTTTTCCGCCACGGACAAGTCCGGCGCCAGCGCGGTTTCCTGATGAATCACCGCGATGCCTTCTTCCATTGCCGCATGCGGATTGCGAAAGGACGTCTCGCGGCCTTCGAGCTTGATCGTGCCGGAATCCGGCTGATGACCACCGCCGATAATGCGCATCAGCGTCGACTTGCCCGCGCCGTTCTCGCCGACGAGCGCATGGACTTCGCCACTGAGGACATCGAAGTCGACGCCTTCGATGGCATGAATGCCGCCGAAGCGTTTGTCGACGCCGGTAAGGGCTATAAAGGGAATCATATGAAGGTGTCTCCAGAATGCGAGGCGCACCGTACTTGGCCGGCGCGCCTCGCATGAACCCGCCGGCTTTAGAAAATCGCCTTGGGGTTGTAGTACTTGTCGACGTTGCTCTTGTAGATCGCGGCGGACGGCGTGTACGAAATCTTCGGCACGTTGGTGGCTTCGCCCTTCGCCGCCTTCACGCCGATATCGACTGCCGTGCGCGCAACCAGCGCCGGGTCGTTCAGCGCGGTTGCGCCGTACTTGCCTTGCTTGATCAGGTTGAGCGCTTCCTTCTGGCCATCGGCGGCGGCAACCAGCGTGATGCCCGTACGGTTCGCGCTTTCGATTGCGCGGCGTGCGCCCAGCACCATGCTGTCGTTTTCGCCGAGCACCATGTTGATGTCCTTGTTGGCGACGAGCAAATCTTCCATCGCCTTCAGGCCGCCTTCGTCTGACCAGTTGCCCCAGCCCTGGCCCACGATCTGCATGTTGACCTTGCCGGTCTTTGCGAGCTGCGCCTCGACGATGCCCTCGATCACGCCGTCGCGCCGTTCCTTGCCGACCGGGTTGCCTTTCTCGCCGGAGATCAACGCGATCTTCAGCGGCTTGTCGCCCATGGTGTCGACCACCCACGAACCAACCAGCGCGCCGTTCTCACGATTGGACGATTGCACGAGCGTCAGGTAGTTGGCTTTCGGATCGAGCGTACTGTCGATCACGACGACTTTCACGCCTGCGGCGGTCGCCGTGTTGACCACGTTGACGAGACCCTTGGGATCGGCCGGATCGATGATCAGCACCTTGATGCCGCGCGTCAGCATGTCTTCCACGTCGGAGATCTGCTTGCCCATCTTGCCTTGGGCGTCGGCGGTGATCACGTCGTTGCCGAGTTCGGCGGCTCGCGCCTTGGCCGATTCCATTGCGGCCGAAAAGTAGGGCGCGTTGAGCACCTTCATGGAAATGCCCACTTTCATCTTGTCGGCTGCCATCGCCGGGGCTGCTGCCACTACACCTGCGACTGCCAGCGCTACACCACACATCACCTTCTTCACGAACCGCGTCATGTCTCCTCCTTTTGTTAGGGTTTGGCGGTTTTAAACAACGTTCAACAACAACTTGCCTGGGTTAAGTATGTTCAGCGGATCGAGCGCGGCTTTCACGGCGCGCATGGCGGCCAGCTCGGCCGGTGTTCTCGATAACGCGAGCACCTTCAGTTTCTTCGTACCAATGCCGTGTTCCGCCGATACCGAGCCGCCCATTGCGCCGGTCACGCCGTAGACGACTTCCTGCACTTGCGGCGCGGTGGTTGGCGGCCAGTCGGGTTCCTGCACGACGATATGCAGGTTGCCGTCGCCGAGATGTCCGTAGATCAGGATGGTCGCGTTGGGCCAGCGCTCGCGAAGCTGCTTGTCGCATTCATGCGCGGCGCGGCCTACATCGGCGATGGAGAAACTCACATCGAAGGAAACGCGGCCCGGAATCAGCCGCTGATATTCGCCGGGGGCATCGCGGATCGCCCAGAACGCGGCGGCATCGGACTCCGATGAGGCGAGGGCGGCGTCGCTGATCAAGCCTTCCTCGAGCATCCCGCCCAGGAAATCTTCGAACGCGTCCGCCTGACGCTCGGGATCGGCGCCGCTGCTTTCGAGCAGCACGTAATACGCATGCTTGCCTTCGAGCGGCGCGCGCAATTCCGGCAGGCGCGACAACACAAAATCGTAATAACCCGGCCACATGACTTCGAACGCCGACACACCCGCAGGCAAGCCTTCCTGAGCGCGTCTCAACAACGTGGTAACGGCGTCGTAGTCGGGCAATCCGCACCAAGCCGTCGATACCGCCCGTGGTTTGGGCCTGAGGCGCAGCACGGCACGCGTGATGATTGCGAGCGTTCCTTCGCTGCCGATCAACAAGTTGCGCAAGTCGTAACCCGTATTGTTCTTGATCATCTTGCGCAGCCCGCCAACGATACTGCCGTCCGCCAGCACTGCCTCTATATCCAGCACCTGGTCGCGCATCATTCCGTACTTGATCACGCGGTTGCCGCCTGCATTAGTCGCGAGGTTGCCGCCAATCGTGCAGCTTCCTCGTGCGCCCAGATCCAGCGGAAACATGAAGCCGGCTGCGTCGGCGGCTTCCTGCACGACTTGCAGCGGCGTGCCGCACCAGACCGTCATGGCGGCGCCGACTTCATCGATGGCTTCGATCCCGTTCATCAACTCCAGGCTCAACGCAACTTCACCGCCGAGCATGCACGCGCCGCCGGCGAGTCCCGTCAGGCCGCCTTGCGTCACGACTGTCTGCTTGTGCTCGTGGCAGATCCGCATTGCGGTGGCGACGTGTTCAGTCGTGCGTGGCCGGATCAGTGCGACCGGTTCATCGCAGGGCATGCGGCTCGAGTCCGCGTTCCTGCGGCCGGCGAATTCGTGCGGAAGGCTCACCACGTCGGCTCCGAGCGCTTCACGCAGCGCTGCAACAGCGGCGCTGGGCTGAACATGTTCGGAGGGCTGCTTGTCTTGCATTGAATGTCTCCAGCAATCGGGGTCGCGTTGAATCAGCAAGCATTTCGCTTAACCCCAAGTTGAGCGGAAGTAACGTTGTTTCCGCATATCTTGAACGATAGTATAGCTATCATTTATGTGAAATACAGGCGCTAAATGGCGGGGAAAACCCTGATGTTTTGAATTTAAGTTAAAGCTATCATTATTAAAACTAACGTTCGCTTCGCTGGATGAGGCGACTTGCACTTTCCAGGAGATGGACCCGATGCAATGGCCTGAACCACGTTCCTTCGATGTCGACTTGCAGACGGGCCTGATGAACGGCACCGGCTCGCGCTATCAGAAGTTCCTGCGCGACCTGAGCGGGCTGTATGCCAACAGCGCCGCCTTCAATGCGCTCGCTGCAACGCGCGGTGACGAAGTCGTATATGAAGTCACCGACCACAAGCCGAACAGCAATCCCGGCGACCTGATTACCGGCGTGACGCGCATGAGCGCGGGCAAGGTCGGCGACGAATTTTTCATGACGCGCGGGCACATTCACGCGGCCATCGACCGGCCGGAGCTTTACTTCGGGCTGAAGGGTCATGGCGTGATGCTGATGGAGTCGCCATCAGGCGATACACGCGTGGTCGAGATCAAGG
>NZ_CAXTGZ010000404.1:0-5631 GCF_964243625.1 uncultured Caballeronia sp. | reverse complement strand
CTTGGCTTCCGGGTAAGCCTCGATGAGCTCGCGGGCAAAGGCGATGCTGGGCCACATCGGCAAGAAGCTCAACCTCGACGCCAACCAGGTCGAGTCATGGTACGGCGTCGATACGTCAAATGCATGCGCGGTGGCCAACGTGCTAGGGAAGGGCGAAATCCCGATTTATGAGATAACGGCGACAACTAACGGCGCGTGTCCCGGCTCCTCCTCGCCGCTTGTCAGCGTCGCTGTCGAGCACATTTGGGTCAAAGCGAAAATTGATGGCGACTGGTATGTCTTCGATCCATCGTTCAAATCCCATTCGTTCAAAACAGGGATCGACCTCGCCGACCCTGCCACGACCGGTTATAACGCTACGACCTATCTCGGTCAGGCAATCACGACCTCGACCAATACGGCCGATTGGGTCCAAAACATCAGCCGATCGAACATTCGCAACAATCTCACGACCTATGCGTCGAATCTGGCTACTTATCTTCGTAAGTACAAGCCAAGCGCGACACTTGACGATGTAATTGGTGGCAAGTCCATTGACCCGTTTTATGATGTGCTTCGCGAAAAAACATTGCGTTACCAAGACGCGCGGTGGCAAACAGTCGAATATGCTGACTTGCCAAATTCTTTCAAACCGACGCTGCGTATTCAGTACCAGGGAATTGATCAAACATACACCTCCGATGCCATCTATGGCCGACGGCTTAGCATTACGTACAACGCTGCAAATCAGCCCGTATTAAAACTCGACGGGAACACAGTAGGCGCGCCAGGGGTCGCGGTTCCCGCAGGAACGGCAACAACAATCAATTTCACCGTGGTGCACAATGCGTACGCTGCGCGTAACTCAGACCAAAGTTTTAGCCAGTCCCTCGTGGCCGGTAACGGCAACACCTATGTAATTGCTAGCAGCTGGGGCGCTACTGGTCGAGGACCGGCCGAAAATTATCGCAACGTCATCAGCAGTCAGCGATCAGTCGGTGCTGGAGATACTTCCGAGCCATTGTTAGGCTCGACGCTCGCCCTGGTGGGAGCGCAATGGATGGCTCAAGCCGACCAGGCGGGCCTGGTGGTCGGGCAACTCGCGAATTCCATAGCGCTTGTGCATCACCGGATTGGGATTATTGGCTAGTCACCGGCGTTGATTGTTGCCACGTGACACAACCTCACTCCACCGCCTTCACCATATCCTCGATCACCTTCTTGGCATCGCCGAAAACCATCATCGTCTTGTCCATGTAGAACAGTTCGTTATCCAGCCCGGCATAACCCGCCGCCATGGAGCGTTTGTTCACGATAATCGTCTTCGCTCGATACGCCTCCAGAATCGGCATCCCCGCGATCACCGATTTGGGATCGGTCTTGGCCGCCGGATTCACCACGTCATTCGCCCCGAGCACCAACACCACGTCCGTCTGCTGGAATTCGCCATTGATGTCTTCCATCTCGTGGACGAGCTCGTAGTCCACCTCCGCCTCGGCCAGCAACACGTTCATATGCCCCGGCATCCGCCCCGCGACCGGGTGGATCGCATACTTCACGTCGATGCCTTTCTCGATCAGCTTGTCGGTGAGTTCCTTCAACGCATGCTGAGCGCGCGCCACGGCCAGTCCATAACCCGGCACGATCACCACCGTTTCGGCATTGCCGAGCATGAACGCGGCGTCATCGGCGGAACCGGATTTCACCGGGCGCTGTTCCTTCGCGCCATCGGTTGCCGCCGCGCCGCCTTCGTTGCCGAAACCGCCCAGGAGCACGTTGAAGAACGAGCGGTTCATCGCGCGGCACATGATGTACGAAAGAATTGCGCCCGACGAGCCCACCAGCGATCCGGCGATGATCAACATCGGGTTGTTCAGCGAAAAGCCGATGCCCGCCGCCGCCCAGCCCGAATACGAGTTGAGCATCGATACAACCACGGGCATGTCCGCGCCGCCGATCGGGATGATGATCAGCACGCCGAGCGCGAACGCGATCAGCGTCATGATCACGAACGGCAGCCACGACTGCGTGAACATGAAGATGATGCCGAAGCCGAGCATCGCGATGGCAAGCAGCAAGTTGATCATGTGCTGGCCGGCGTACACGACCGGCGCACCCTTGAACAACCTGAACTGATACTTGCCCGAGAGTTTCCCGAACGCGATCACGGAACCCGAGAACGTAATGGCACCCACAAACGTGCCGATAAACAACTCCACGCGATTGCCCACGGGAATCGGTTCGCCCAGCGCGGCGAGCCCGAACGCCGAGGGTTCGGAAACAACCGCATAAGCGATACAAACCGCTGCCAGACCAATCAGCGAATGCATGGCGGCGACGAGTTCGGGCATCTTCGTCATCTCGACTTTCGCCGCGACGTATGCGCCGATCGCGCCGCCCACCACGAGCGCTGCGAACAGCAGCCCCAGGCCCAGCGACAGATCCGATCCCAGCGCCGACGCCTGCTTCACGATCAACGCAATGGTCGTCAGGATCGCGATCGCCATGCCGGCCATGCCGAACGTATTGCCGATGCGCGCGGTCTTCGGATTCGACAAGCCTTTGAGCGCCTGGATGAAACACACCGAGGCGACGAGATACAGGAGGGTGACTACGCTCATGCTCATTGCGCGGCCTCCTTCGACGGAGCTGCAATTTGCTTCGGCGCTTTCTTCTTGAACATCTCCAGCATTCGCCGCGTGACGAGAAATCCGCCGAACACGTTGACCGCTGCGAGCAACACCGCAAGCGTGCCGAAGAACTTGCCGGCGCCGCCTATGGTGAGGCCGGCTGCGAGCATCGCGCCGACAATCACGATAGCCGAGATCGCGTTCGTCACCGCCATCAATGGCGTATGCAATGCGGGCGTGACGTTCCACACCACGTGATACCCGACGTAGATCGCGAGCACGAAGATGATCAGGTTGATGACCGTGTGATTAACCAGTTCCATGTCAGTCTCCTTTGATCCCGCGCGTGACCTGGCCGTCGCGGCACAGGAGCGTGGCCGCGACGATGTCATCGGCCATATCGATGTTCAGCGTGCCTTCCTTCGTCACGATCAGCTTGATGAAGTCGAGCAGGTTGCGGGCGTAAAGGGCGGAGGCGTCGGTCGCGACCATCGATGCAAGATTGGTGTAGCCGACCAGATGCACGCCATGTTTCATCACGACCTGATCGGCTTCGGTCAGCGGGCAATTGCCGCCGCGCCGCCCTTCGAATTCAGGACCACGGCCCGCGGCCAGATCGACAATCACCGAGCCGGGTTTCATCTGTGCGACGGTTTCAGCCGCGATCAGCGTCGGTGCGGGACGTCCGGGAATCAACGCCGTAGCGATCACGATATCTGCCTGCTTCGCGCGTTCGGCGACCAGCACGGACTGGCGCGCGAGCCAGCTTGCGGGCATCGGCCGCGCATAGCCGCCCACGCCGACGGCGGCATCGCGTTCTTCATCGGTTTCATAGGGGACATCGAGGAACTTCGCGCCCAGCGATTCGATTTGCTCTTTCACGGCGGGACGTACATCCGATGCTTCGATGACCGCACCCAGCCGCTTGGCTGTAGCGATGGCCTGCAGGCCCGCGACGCCCGCCCCCAGCACGAGCACGCGCGCCGCTTTCACGGTGCCGGCGGCGGTCATCAGCATGGGCATGAAGCGCTGGTAGATATTGCTCGCGACCAGCACGGCCTTGTACCCGGCAATATTGGCCTGCGACGACAACACGTCGAGGCTCTGCGCCCGGGTCGTGCGCGGCGCGGCTTCCAGCGCGAACGCGGTAATGCCGGAGGCGGCGAGGCGCGTGTTGTTATCGGCGTTGAAGGGGTCGAGCATGCCCGCCAGGACCGCGCCGTGTTTCAGCAGCGGCAGCTCGGTTTCGTTGGGCGAATGGACCTTGAGGACGAGATCGGCGGCGAACGCGGTGTTGGCATCGACGAGCTCGGCGCCGGCAGCAGCAAAAGCTTCATCGATATAACTCGCCGGCAGCCCCGCACCGCGCTGCACGGTGACCCTGTGACCTTGCGATACGAGCTTCTTGACCGTCTCCGGCGTGGCGGCGACGCGCGCCTCGTTCGCCCGCGTCTCGGCAGGCACTCCGATATGCATCTTCATCCTCCTCACGTTCTAGTTCTGTTTTGGCCGTGTGCAGTCGTGCTCTTGCTGCTCGCAGTTGTTAAGCAGTTCTTTAAGCTGGTTTTTGCGACTGATTGCCACTGTAACTGAAACATTCACGAAAAATAGCGCGATCGGGCGACAACATTCACCAACTCGGCGAACGACGGGAAAACCCGCAAAACGGTAAAATACGGTCCCATGAATACTGAACGCTGGACGCCGCGCGTTACCGTCGCGGCCATTGTGGAGCGGGACGGGCGTTTTCTCGTGATCGAGGAACACACGTCCGACGGACTCAAGATTAATCAGCCGGCCGGCCATCTGGAAGCGGGAGAAACGCTTGTCGATGCCGTGAAGCGGGAAACACTGGAGGAAACGGCGCATCGGTTCGAACCGCAGGCGCTTGTCGGCACGTATCTGACGCATTTCGAGCGTCCGGGGAAATCGGCGACCTATTTGCGCTTCACGTTCTGCGGCACCACGTCGGGACCGGTGCCGGACGCGAAACTGGACGATGGCATCGTGCGCGCCATGTGGCTCACCGCCGACGAACTCCGTGCATGCGCCGACCGGCACAGGTCGCCGGCCGTGCTGGAATGCCTCGATCATTACCTCGCCGGGCGGCGCGTGCCGCTCGACTTCATTCACACGCACTCGGTCGCGCCGGTGCGGGACTAGGTTTTCGAAGCAACAATCCAAGCCACAATCGAAGCAAAATCGAAGCATCAGGCAGAGAGCACAATGAGCAAGGCCGGAAAACAGAAAGTCGTGGTGGGCATGTCGGGCGGCGTGGATTCGTCGGTGACCGCGTGGCTGCTGAAAGAGCAGGGCTACGACGTGATCGGCCTGTTCATGAAGAACTGGGAAGATGACGACGACAGCGAATACTGCTCGACCCGGCAGGACTGGATCGACGTGGTGTCGGTGGCGGATCTGATCGGCATCGACGTGGAAGCGGTCAACTTCGCGGCTGAATACAAGGATCGTGTGTTCGCCGAATTCCTGCGGGAATATTCGGCCGGCCGCACGCCCAATCCTGACGTTCTCTGCAACGCCGAGATCAAGTTCAAGGCGTTCCTCGATCACGCCATGTCGCTTGGCGGCGAAACCATCGCGACCGGCCATTACGCTCGCGTGCGCGAACGCGATGGCCAGTTCGAACTGCTCAAGGCCACGGATCACACGAAGGATCAGTCGTACTTCTTGCATCGGCTGAATCAGGCGCAGTTGTCGAAGACGCTGTTTCCTCTCGGCGAGATGCCCAAGACGAAGGTTCGTGAGATTGCAGCGCAGATCGGCTTGCCCAATGCGGCCAAGAAGGATTCCACGGGCATTTGTTTTATCGGAGAGCGGCCGTTTCGCGAGTTCCTGAACCGCTACCTGCCGACGCAACCCGGTCCAATGAAAACACCCGATGGGAAAGTGATCGGCGAGCATGTCGGGCTGGCGTTCTATACCTTCGGCCAGCGTAAGGGCATCGGGCTCGGCGGCAGCAAGGACGGCAGCGGAGACCCGTGGTTCGTCGCGGGCAAGGACA
>NZ_CAXTGZ010000403.1:0-5652 GCF_964243625.1 uncultured Caballeronia sp. | reverse complement strand
GTTGAGGGCGCAAGGTGAAGTGAAACTCCCTATCGCACCAGGCTCGGTTTCTTGTTGTCGAACTTCCAGTTCGGAATCAGGAACTGCATCGCTACCCCGTCATCTCTCGCCCCAAGCCCATGCTGCTCGTAAAGCGCGTTCGCCTTCGCAAGCTCATCCATGTCGAGTTCAACGCCCAAGCCCGGTTGCTCCGGTACCCTCACCCTCCCCCCAACGATTTGCAGCGGTTTGCGCGTCAGGCGCTGGCCGTCCTGCCAGATCCAATGGGTATCGATCGCCGTGATTTTTCCCGGCGCCGCCGCCGCTACTTGCGTGAACATCGCAAGCGAAATGTCGAAGTGGTTGTTCGAATGCGATCCCCATGTAAGTCCCCACTCGTTGCACATCTGCGCAACGCGAACCGAACCCTGCATCGTCCAGAAATGCGGGTCGGCAAGCGGGATATCGACGGACTGCAACTGGATCGCATGGCCCATCTGGCGCCAGTCAGTCGCAATCATGTTGGTGGCAGTCGGCAAACCCGTCGCACGGCGGAATTCGGCCATGACTTCTCGTCCCGAATAGCCGTTTTCCGCGCCACATGGGTCTTCTGCGTATGCCAGGACATGGTGCTGGTCGCGGCACAGACGGATCGCCTCGGCCAGGGACCACGCGCCGTTCGGGTCGAGCGTGACGCGTGCCTTCGGAAAGCGTTCAGCCAATGCGGTGACGGCTTCGATCTCGGCATCGCCGGAAAGGACGCCGCCCTTCAGCTTGAAATCGTTGAAACCATAACGCGCCTGCGCCGCTTCGGCGAGCCGGACAACGGCTTCGGGGGTCATCGCTTCTTCAGTGCGCAAGCGGTCCCAGTCGTCGTTGCCATCGGTGCCGCTCGCGTACGGCAGATCCGTCTTGTTGCGGTCGCCGATGTAGAACAGATAACCAAGCATCTCGACTTCGTCGCGTTGCTGGCCTTCGCCCAAAAGCGCCGCGACCGGTACACCGAGGTGCTGACCGAGCAAGTCGAGCAGCGCGGCCTCGAGTGCCGTGACGGCGTGGATCGTGGTGCGCAGGTCGAAGGTTTGCAGACCACGGCCGCCTGCATCGCGGTCGGCGAACTGCGTGCGCGCCTTGTTGAGGATCGCCTGCAAATTGCCGATGGATTGACCGACAACCAAGGGGCGTGCGTCGTCGATGGTCTTGCGGATCGACTCGCCGCCCGGCACTTCGCCTACGCCGGTGTTGCCGGCGCTATCGGTGAGGATCACGATGTTGCGCGTGAAGAACGGACCGTGCGCGCCGCTCAGGTTCATCAGCATGCTGTCGCGGCCGGCGACGGGAACGACGCGCAATTCGGTGACGGTCGGGGTGGCGTTGGGTTTGACTGAAGTCATCGACATGGTATTTAAGACCCGAAAAGGTGAAGGGATCAAAGCGCTTTGCTCGGTACGTGGCCGCCCATTTTTTCGCGATTGATCCGGCGGTTACGTGTCAGGAAGCAAGCGGCGGCAGCAATCAGTGAAGCGAAGCCGAGGCCGTAGAGTCCGCCCGTGATCGAGCCGGTATGTTGCTGCAAATAACCGAAGGTAGCCGGCGCAAAAAAGCCGCCGAGATTGCCTACCGAGTTGATCAACGCAATCACGCCGGCGGCCACGCGGGCATCGAGGTAACCCTGCGGAATCGGCCAGAACAATGAAGCAGCTGCCTTGAAACCGATCGCTGAAAAACAGATCGCGACAAACGACAAAACCGGATTCCCCGACGTCGATGCAAACAGTCCGCACGCGGCTATGACCAGCGCGGCGGCAAGCCATGCTTGCTGGAAGCGCCATCTGGCGGAGAGAAGCGCGAAGCAATACATTGCGACCATCGCGATCAGCCACGGCACCGCGTTGAACATGCCGACCTGGAAATCGCTCAGTCCGCCCATCTTTCGAATGATGGTCGGCAACCAGAACGTTGCCGCATAAATGGTCAGTTGGATTGCAAAGTAAAGCAGGCAGAAAAGCAGGATCTGCGGGTCCTTGAGAAGCTTGAGCGTGGGCAGATGGTGGCCGCCGCCCACCGCTTCGCGCTCGGCCTGTTCGTTCGCGATCGAACTTGAAAGCGCGGTTTGCTCGGCAGGACTGAGCCATTTCGCGTCGCTGATATGCGACTTGAGCAGCATCCAGCTCACGCCGCACAACACAATCGAGAATCCGCCTTCGATCAGAAACATCCACTGCCAGCCGTGAAGCCCGAAGCCGCGAATGGAGAGAAGCGAACCGGTGATCGGACCCGACAGGACCGATGCCAGCGCCGAACCGCCGAGGAACACGGCAACGGCCTTGCCGCGCTCTTTCTGCGGAAGCCATTGCGTGAAGTAGAACACGACGCCCGGAAAGAATCCTGCTTCAGCGATACCGAGCAAGAAGCGCAGCACGTAGAACGACGTGTCGTTCCAGACAAACGCCATCGCTGCCGCGACGATGCCCCACGTCCCCATGATCCGCGTCAGCCAGACGCGTGCGCCGTATCGCTGCATCAGGACATTGGAGGGCACCTCGAAGAGCGCATAGCCGATGAAAAACAGCCCGCTTCCCAGGCCATAAGCCGCAGCCCCGATGCCGAGATCCGCCTGCATGTGCGAATTGACGAAGCCGATGTTCACCCGGTCGATGTAGTTCGCAATGAACATGATCAGGACAAGCGGCAAGACATGGCGCTTTACCTTCGATACAGCCGATTCGAGCACATGGTTTGTGGGCGTGTGTAAAGCGGGCGTCAAGATTGTCTCCAAATGTGCCGTATCGACGGCTCGGGTCTTACTCGGAACGCCGCGCGCTCGACAGCCGGTTCAAAACCAACAAGTCGTCTATATGTTGTCTGACGACAGTCTACTCTTCAGTGAAAATTAGTCCAATGTCGTGTTTACCCTATCCGGCTAACTAACAGCAACAGGGCCATAAGCAATATACTTGCTCAAACGCAAAGTTCGCCGCAGACGAACTAGGACGTCTGATGACCTTTGACATAGATGTCTTTAGCTGGAGACGACATGGAAACCCGAACGGCAGCAAGCGCCGCACAACGCAATCCCGGAACCGCAGATTCAAGCCTGGCCGGTGAAAACGAGATCTACTCGTTAATCACGCGCAGACTACTGCCCGTACTGCTGACAGCGTTCTGCATCGCCTACCTGGACCGCATCAATGTCGGTCTAGCCAAGCTCCAGATGGCCTCCGATCTCGGTTTCAGCGACGCGGTGTACGGATTCGGCGCAGGCATCTTCTACCTTGCGTACGCGATCTTCGAAGTACCGAGCAACCTGATCATGCATCGCGTGGGCGCGCGCCGGTGGATCGCTCGGATCGCGGTATCGTGGGGACTCGTTTCCATGTGCATGCTGTTCGTGCGCACGCCCGCGTCGTTCTATGCGCTGCGATTGCTGCTCGGCATGGCCGAATGCGGCCTGTTTCCAGGCATCATCCTGTACCTCACCTACTGGTATCCGGCTCACCGGCGCGGGCGCATCGTAGCCCTGTTCATGGCCGCCCTGCCCATTTCCGGACTGGTCGGCGGCCCGCTTTCAGGCTGGATCATGCAGCGCTTTGCCGGCATGTCCGGGCTGCACGGCTGGCAATGGCTATTCTTCATCGAGGCGCTGCCGGCTGTTGCGATCGGCGTGGTCATATGGTTCGTGCTTCCTGATCGCGTGAACGACGCCAGGTGGCTGACCGACGATCAAAAGCGCGTGATCGCGCGGAATATCGCAACTGAAAATGCCGAGAAACCAAGCGCGAACACCAGCAGCGTGTTCACCAATCCGCGCATATGGCTGATGAGCCTGATGCTCTTCGCGTTTGCTACGGGAAACATGGGCATCAGCTTCTGGTTGCCGACCATCGTGCAGCGTGCAGGCCATGGGAGCTCGCTGAGCGTGGGTCTCCTGACCGCCATCCCTTACGCCTTCGCCGCAGTTGCAATGATCGCGTTGTCGATGAGCTCCGATAAACGGCGCGAACGCCGCTGGCATCTGGCGCTCCCCGCGTTTGCCGGGGCCGCGCTTCTTGCGTTGAGCACGGTCTGGAGCAACGACCTCACGATGACGATCGTCACCATGACCGCAGCCTCCATGTGCGTGTTTGCAGTCGCACCGCTGCTCTGGGCCCAACCCACTGCCTTGCTGAGCGGTAGCGCCGCGGCCGCCGGCATCGCTATGATCAGTTCGCTCGGCAACCTTGCCGGCCTGTTCTCGCCTTCGTTGTTCGGTTATCTCACCGTGCGCACGCACAGCACGTCGGCCGGCATGTTCTTGCTGGCAGGTTTCATGCTGCTGGGTGGCTTGCTGTCGCTGGTCACGCCAGCTCGTCTGGTCAACAAGTAAGTCTGGTCGAATGACTCCGTTCATCGCAAAGCTGGAGCCGCATACATGAGCATCCTCACCGACAAAGTCATTGCAACCGTGTCCGGCGATATCCAGCGCGGCACGCTGCGCCCAGGCGACAAGGTTCCGACTGAAGTCGCGCTGATGAAGCAATTGTCGGTCAGCCGTTCAGTCGTGCGGGAAGCGATGTCGCGCCTTCAGGCTGCGAAGATAGTGGAGACGCGTCACGGGATCGGCACGTTCATCCTGGATGCGAACCAGGCGGAGACGTTGCGTTTGCCGGCATCCGACCTGTCGGACATGCTGGATGTCATGGCCATCATCGAGTTCCGCATCGACATGGAAGCCGCAGCGGCGGGTCTTGCCGCGGGCAGGCGCACGCAACAGCATCTGAAACTGATCGATGCAGCGCTCACGCGCTTCGAGGCCGAGCTCGAACGCGGCAGCACGGACGTGGTGGCACACGACGTCGAGTTCCACATCCAGATTGCACGTGCGAGCGGGAATCGTTATTTCTTCGATGTCCTAAGCCAGCTAGGCCGTGCAGTAAGTCCGCGCACGCGGCTGGGATCGACGGAAATTGCGGAGCTTGACCGTGTGGTTCATCTTCGCAGTGTCCTGGCGGAGCATCAGCAGATTTACCGGGCGATCGTGCGCCAGGATGCCGACGATGCCCGCGCCGCAATGCGGATGCACCTGAGCAACAGCCGCGAAAGACTGCGGCGGGCGCACGCGCAGATCTGAAAAACCAAATCCGCGGTGCAAACGGGAAACGGGCGCATACTACGTCCCCGCTCCCTCCCGTCCCGTTCAATGCCCGGTTATCTGACCAAGCAGCAAAACATCACCGTCACGGGCGTCGACGACCTCATCATCCGTTCGCTGCTCGATTTGCAGCAATTCTCCGACCCTCTGGGCGACGCCGAACGCATCGGCATCTCGTCCGCGATGTGGCCGCTTTTCGGCATGCTGTGGCCATCGGGCGCGCATCTGGCCGCGCGGCTTGCGCTGCGTCCCGTGCTCGCCACCGAGCGAATCCTCGAAATCGGCTGCGGCCTTGCGCTCGCGAGTCTTGTGGGGCACCGGCGAGGAGCGGATGTCACGGCAAGCGATTGCCATCCGCTGACGGCAAGTTTCCTCGATGAAAATCTGCGCCTGAACGACCTCCCGCCGATGAAATACCTGCACGGCAACTGGTCGATCCCCGAACTTGCAGGCACGCTGGCGGATACGGCGGGACGCAGTATCGTCAATGGCCGTTACGACCTCATCATGGGCAGCGACCTGCTCTACGAACGCGATGCCAA
>NZ_CAXTGZ010000402.1:0-5674 GCF_964243625.1 uncultured Caballeronia sp. | reverse complement strand
GGACCCGTGTCATGCGCGCGCGGCCCGAGACCAATCTCGAATTGTTCGGACAACTCTGGGTCGATCTCGGCGCGTTGTCCGCGCTGCTGTTCCTGAGCGGAGGCGCGACGAATCCTTTCGTCACGTTGTATCTGCCGTCGCTGGCAATCGCGGCCGCGGTGCTACCGTGGAATCTGTCGGTCTGGCTGGCGTTGTTCGCCGTGGCTTGCTATGCGCTGCTCACCGTCAGCTACGTGCCGCTCAATATGGAAGATCCGCTGAACCTGTTCGAGTATTTCCGGATCGGGTTGTGGGTGAACTTCATGGTAAGCGTGGGTTTGATCGGCTGGTTCGTCGCGCGGATGTCGCGGGCGTTGCGAGCGCGCGATTTCGCTCTGGCCGATGCCCAGGAGCGCCTGCTGCGCGACGAACGCGCCGTTGCGCTCGGCGTTCAGGCCGCGACCGTCGCGCACGAAATCGGCACGCCGTTATCGACCATTGCAATGCTCAGCGAAGAACTCCGCGATTCAGCGCGTCACGATCCGCATCTCGCGCCGTATGCGGCGGACATCGAATTGCTCGAGCAGCAAATGGGCTTGTGCACGTCGGCGCTCGCGCGCCTGCGCAGCCGCGCAAGTGAACCGCCGCCGCGGCAATCGCTGGATGACTGGCTGCATGGGTTTGTCGAACAATGGCGGCTGCGCCACCCGCACGTGCGCTTCGAGCTGATCGAGGCCGAGGAGCACAAGCGCGCGAGCCTATTCCTGAGTGATCCGGTCGCGGTCGGCCAGATCCTGACCATTCTGCTGGATAATGCCGCCCGGGCCAGCAGCAATTCGGTGACGCTCGCGACATCGGCGGCGCGGCATCTTGGCGAGCCCGTGATTCAATTCGATGTACGCGACCAGGGCCCCGGCATTCCCGCCGGGCTGCGCGGCTCGCTCGGCGCGACGCCGGTCGACAGCACGCAAGGCGGTCACGGCGTCGGCTTGTATCTGGCATTCTCGGCGGCAGCGCGGCTCGGCGGGTCGATCGAGCTGACGGCGGCAAGCCCTCGCGGCACGCACGCAATCCTGCGTCTCGCCGATACAAGCGCCCCCGAATCGCGTGACAAAGCAGCAAGGACGGGCCGCGGCGGTATCGCGGCATCCGTCTCCACGGAGAAAAGAGCATGAGCGACAAGAATTTTTTGGTTATCGACGACGATGAAGTCTTCGCGGGCATCCTCGCGCGCGGCCTGACTCGGCGCGGCTATACGCCGCATCAGGCGCACGACGCCGCTGCGGCATTGCGTCTCGCCAACACGCAGAAGTTCGGGCAGATCACCGTCGATCTGCACCTCGGCAATGATTCCGGGCTGACGCTCGTCGCGCCATTGCGCGATCTGCAGCCCGACGCGCGGATTCTCGTGCTCACGGGTTATGCGAGCATCGCGACGGCGGTCCAGGCGGTGAAAGATGGCGCGGATAATTACCTGGCCAAGCCGGCGAACGTCGAGACGATCTTGTCGGCGCTGCAGGAAGAGGCAAGCGAGCAGACGGCCGAGGAAGCCATCGAGCATCCGGCGCTCTTGTCCGTGGCGCGGCTGGAGTGGGAGCACATCCAGCGCGTGCTGGCCGAGAACAGCGGCAACATCTCGGCCACGGCGCGAGCGCTGAACATGCATCGGCGCACGCTGCAGAGAAAACTGGCGAAAAAGCCCGTGCGCCAATGAAAAAGCGCCGGGCCATTTCGATAATCGAAAGGGCGCGGCGCCGTCTTTTCTTGTTGCAGTTACAGCACGTAGCGCGACAAATCCTCGTCTTCGGCTACGTCGTTCAGCGCTTTATCGACGTAAGCCGCGTCGATATGCACCGGGTGTCCCGCATGGTTGCCCGCCGCGAACGACACTTCTTCCAGCAGCTTTTCAATCACGGTATAAAGCCGCCGCGCGCCGATATTCTCGGTCTTCTCGTTCACTGAAAACGCAATTTCTGCCATCCGGCGAATGCCTTCCGCGCTGAAGTCGAGATGCACGTCTTCCGTAGCCAACAGCGCCGTGTACTGCTTGACCAGGCTGGCATCGGTCGTATTCAGGATGGCTTCGAAATCTTCCACCGACAGCGAATCCAGTTCAACACGGATCGGAAAACGTCCCTGTAGCTCGGGAATCAGATCGCTCGGCTTCGAAAGATGGAACGCGCCGCTTGCGATAAACAGAATGTGATCCGTCTTGATCATCCCGTATTTCGTATTGATCGTGGTGCCTTCCACCAGCGGCAACAAATCGCGCTGTACGCCCGCACGCGATACTTCCGCGCCGCCCGCTTCGCTGCGCGACGCGATCTTGTCGATCTCATCCAGGAACACGATGCCGTTCTGCTCCACGTTCTGTACGGCCTTCGTCTTGACCTCTTCGTCGTTCAGCAGCTTGCCGGCTTCTTCGTCGGTGAGCAGCTTCAGCGCTTCCTTGACCTTCACCTTGCGCTGCGTCTTTTTGCCGCCGCCCATGTTCGCGAACATGGAACGGATCTGGTCCGTCATCTCTTCCATGCCCGGCGGCCCCATGATGTCCATGCTGGGTTGCGGCGCTTCGACATCGATCTCGACTTCCTTGTCGTCGAGCAAGCCTTCGCGCAGACGCTTGCGGAACGTCTGGCGCGTGCTGTTCGCGCTGTCGTCCTGCGTTTCGCCGGCACCGAAACCGACGGGACGCGCGCTCGGCAGAAGAATGTCCAGGATCCGGTCCTCGGCACGGTCGATCGCCCGCGAACGCACTTTGCGCGTCTCGGTTTCACGCGTCTGCTTGATTGAAATCTCGATCAGGTCGCGCACGATGCTGTCCACATCGCGGCCAACGTAACCGACTTCGGTGAACTTCGTGGCTTCGATCTTGATGAACGGCGCGTCGGCGAGTTTTGCGAGGCGCCGCGCGATTTCCGTCTTGCCGACGCCGGTCGGTCCGATCATCAAAATGTTCTTCGGCGTGATTTCCTGGCGCAACGGCTCGGCGACCTGCTGGCGGCGCCACCGGTTGCGCAACGCAACAGCAACAGCCTTTTTCGCGCGGCCCTGGCCGATGATGTGTTTGTCGAGTTCCGAGACGATCTCGGCGGGAGTCATGGTTGTCATCGTTGGTCCTTGTCCTGTTACTCGATCGTCTCGATGACGCGATTGTGGTTCGTGTAGATGCACATGTCGCCGGCGATGGTCAGCGCTTTTTCGACGATTTCGCGCGGAGAGAGTTCGGTGTTTTCCGTCAATGCCTGGGCCGCAGCCTGTGCATAGGCGCCGCCTGAACCGATCGCGCAGATGCCGTTTTCCGGGTCGAGCACGTCGCCGTTGCCCGTGATGACCAGCGTGGTTTCTGCGTCGGCGGTAATCAGCATGGCTTCCAGCCGGCGCAACATGCGGTCGGTGCGCCAGTCCTTTGCGAGTTCGACGGCGGCACGTGTCAGGTTCCCTTGGTGTTTCTCGAGCTTTGCTTCGAAGCGGTCCAGGAGCGAAAAGGCATCGGCCGTGCCGCCCGCGAAACCGACGAGCACCTTGCCGCCATAGATGCGGCGCACTTTCTTGGCGCCGCCTTTCATCACGATATTGCCCAACGTCACCTGGCCGTCACCGCCCAAGGCGACCTTGCCGTCGCGTCGCACGGAGACGATCGTCGTGCCGTGAAATTGTTCCATGTGCATTCCTTTGAAAGCTGAGGGGCGCGCTGCGCCGCCGGGGAATCCTTGGGGAGCGTGGAAGAGGCCGGGCGCGTGCGGCGTTGCGCTCGACGGACTCTCGTCACGCCCGCGCAAAAAGAGCGCGTCCAGTCCATTTTAGGGCGCGGGGGGAATTATCAAGACGCCTCGGCCGGCATCTTGCATCCGATGGCCATTGCCGGCCGATCGTCATATGGAATAAGCGTTGCGATGGTCGAAAGACGCGCGCAAAAACAAAAAGGCACACGAATTATCGTGTGCCTTTTTAGTGCTTCCCGGATGCCTGAAGCAATTTCGCAGTCGGCGCGTTTCCCGCCGCGGCTTCAGTCGCAGCGCGTGCCGGCAATGTGCATCAGTCGCCGAACAGCTTCTGGCGCAATTCGCGTCGTTCCTGCGCTTCGAGCGAGAGCGTTGCCGTCGGCCGTGCGATCAGGCGCGGAATGCCGATCGGTTCGCCGGTTTCCTCGCACCAGCCGTAATCGCCGGACTCGATGCGCGCGAGCGACTGCTGCACTTTCTTCAGCAGCTTGCGCTCACGGTCGCGGGTACGCAGTTCGAGGGCATGTTCTTCCTCGATCGTCGCGCGGTCCGCCGGGTCCGGAACGATGACGGTTTCCCGCAGGTTTTCCGTCGTCTGGCCCGCATTCTTGAGAATATCGGCCTGCAACTGCTCCAGTCGGACCCTGAAGAACGCGAGCTGATCGCCGTTCATGTAATCCTTGTCGCCCATCTTCAGGATTTCGTCTTCGGTCAACAATCGATTCGTCGTCATCTGGCTTGCTTCTTCAATGTGGGGCGATGTCGTTCGCCATCTTCGCGGTCGCTCGCCGCGCTCGCCGCCGCCGTTGTCCGGATCTCCCGGCTTCCGGCGATACTCGCCAACAACTACTCCATCCACCGGTCAGGCCAAAGCCTGCTTCTTGCACGGCGCAATACGCGCCTTGCAGACAATTCCCTTGGGATTGATTTTCAAGCGAACCGCCCGCCATCCGATGTTCGGAACAACACTTACCTAGCACTTCCACCTTCTTGCCCTGCTACCTTTTAGCGTCGTTTTCGCGTGCACGGCACGCTCGGGACTTCCGGCGCAGCTACGGGCAAACCCTTGACACTTCAGGCAAAACCGTATCCAGGGCTGGTCCGGTGGGGGCTGTATTGTAACTGAATCGCCATGGCATACGAGGCTCACGCAAAACGCTCCCCCGATTCGTTCGATATCTCAAAAATATAACGCGGTGACGTTTAAAAAGCGATGGTTCTTGGTGGGTGCGAGCACATATTGCAACGGTGGTCGTCGCCAAAAATCGCCGGCGGCAATCCGGGTGGTCCAGGCGCCAAGGATTTTAGCTGTCCCAATGCGTCACATTGGGTGCGCGACGGGCGAGAAATAGCGAGAGAAGTGCCGGAAACAGGCGCTTTCGGCGTCGATGGGCGAAAAAAATGCGCAAAACCGATAAACGGCTTCGCGCATGGCTCATTCAGGCCGGTTCGGCGAGGCTCAGACCAGGCAGGCGGTAAGCCCGTCGATGATCAGATCCTGCGGCAACTCGATACCGATAAACACCATCTTGCTGTTCTTTTTCTCGATCGGCTGCCATTTTGCCGCGAGGTCGCTGCCCATCATCTGGTGCACGCCCTGGAATACGACCTTGCGATCCACGCCTTTCATATACAGCACGCCCTTGTAGCGCAGCAGGCGTTCGCCGTAGATCTGCAGAATCCCGCCGAGGAAATCCTCGAGGCGGTTCGGATCGAACGCGCGGTCGCTGCGAAACACGAAGGACTTGATCTTGTCGTCGTGATGCGCGTGATGATGGTTCGCGTGGCCGTGCTCGTGGTCATGGCTGTGATCGTGGCCGCAGGTTGCGTGGTCGTGATCGTCGTCGTGGGCGTGGTCATGGCCGTGCTCGTGCCCGTGCTCGTCATGAGCGTGATCGTCTTCCGCGAGGAAATCGGGGTCGATTTCGAGCTTCGGCCTGATCTTCGTTGCCTACTTCTTGTTGACCTGG
>NZ_CAXTGZ010000401.1:0-5676 GCF_964243625.1 uncultured Caballeronia sp. | reverse complement strand
GTGCAGCAGATGCAGCCGTTGCTCATCTGGATGATCTGCTCGTTCGTTTCCTGAACGAGGATCTCGTTGTCGATGTTTTCTTCGCCGAACTCGTTCTCGATCACGGCGATCTTCATGCCGTGCTGGTCGTTCAGGATGCGCTTGAGCAGGGTGGTTTTGCCGCTGCCCAGAAAGCCGGTCAGGATGGTAACGGGAATCATGATGGTCGCCTGTTCTCTGGAGTCAAAGGTTATTCGTGCAGCGTGGTTCCGGGCGGCGCGGTTGTCGCGCGATGCGTCATTGCCCTCGAAATCACGCAGTCAGCCAATTATTTGAACATACTTGTCAAGAGGGTGCTTTGAAGCGCCTTCCCGAACTGTCAACCGAGCTATCAACTATGGCCGCTCATTCGATTTGCAACAATAGGCCTTTCAGGTATTCCCCTTCAGGAAACGCGGTCAAAAGCGGGTGATCGATGCCCGCGCCCAGGCGTTTCAGGATGCGCGCGTCGACTTTCGCGTCGGCTGCGGCGCCCGCGATGATCTTCTGGAACAAATCGGCGTCGATCGCGCCCGAGCACGAATACGTGAACAGCAGGCCGCCCGGGCGCAGCAGCTTGAACCCGGTGAGATTGATGTCTTTGTAGGCGCGCGCGGCCCGGTCCACATGTTCCCGCGATGGCGCGAATTTTGGCGGGTCGAGCACGATCAGATCGAAGCGCTGTCCTTCTTCGTGCAATCGACGCAAGGTCTTGAAGGCATCGGCGTCGAGCCATTCGGCGCGCTCCGGGTCGAATCCGTTCGCCGTGACGTTGCGCTGCGCGAGGGCTAGCGCGTCGCCGGAGGAATCGATCGATACGACCCGTTTCGCCCCGCCTTTCAACGCCGCAAGCGAAAACCCGCCTGTGTAGCAAAAGCAGTTGAGTACGTCGCGCTCTGCTGCGTATTCGCGAACAAGCGCGCGGTTGTCGCGTTGATCGATATAAAAGCCCGTCTTATGGCCGTGTTTCACGTCCACGTAGTAACGCACGCCGCCCTCGTTTGCGATCATCAGTGCTTCGGGCGGCGGGTCGCCAGCCAATACTCCGGTGATGGGTTCGAGGCCTTCTTTCTGCCGGATCGATACATCCGATCGCTCGTAGACGTTCGGGCAACCGGTCGCACCGATCAGTGCTTGAACGATGGCGTGCTTCCACATTTCCACGCCGGTCGCCATGAACTGGCAGACGAGCTGGCCACGACGGGTTTCATCGTCAGCAATGTAGTAATCGACGATCAACCCCGGCAATCCGTCCGCCTCGCCGAAGATCAGCCGCGTGGCGCCGGTATCACGCACCATGGTTCGCCGGTGAGCGATTGCCCGTTGTACGCGCCGCTTGAAAAACGCGTGATCGATGGGCTCGGTTTCATCGAAACTCCATACGCGCGCGCGAATCTGCGACACAGGGCTGTACGACCCGCGGGCCAGGAAGCGGCCTTCGTGCGAGCGGATCAGCACGGTCGCGCCGGGCGCGGGCTTGCCCTCCACATGTTCTATGGCGGTCGCATAAATCCACGGATGGCGGCGCGCGAGCGACTTGTCTTTCGCCGGTTTCAGCGTGATGGTGTTCATTCGACCTTCTTGTGAACGCGCTGACGGATACGGCGCAGCCACGCTTTGTTGTTCCTGGCGATCTGTAACAGCCGGGGTGAAGCGTTGCTCTAGTCTCGCTTCTTGGCGCGAGGATGGGCCTGGTCGTAGACGCGCGCCAGATGCTGAAAGTCGAGAGACGTATAAACCTGGGTCGCGGTAATGCTCGCGTGGCCGAGAAGTTCCTGCACGGCGCGAAGGTCGCCGCTGGATTGAAGCACGTGCGTGGCAAACGAATGCCGCAGCACGTGGGGATGCACATTGGACGGAACGCCCGCCTGCAGTGCCATGCGTTTCACCCGGTCGCGCACTACATTCGGCGTCATCCGATTGCCGCGTACCGATAAAAACAGCGCATGGGGATCGAGCTTCACGAATTGTCCGCGCACTTCTATCCACGCACGCAAAGCCGTGATCGCCTTGCTCCCGACGGGCACCGACCGCCGCCGGTTGCCCTTGCCGAGGACGTTCACTTCAGCGCTAGCCAGATCGAGCCAGCCTGCTGACGAATAACCATCGGATTGCACGAAATGGACGTCGATCCCGACCAGTTCAGCCAGGCGCAAGCCGGACGAATAGAAGAGTTCCAGTATGGCGTGGTCGCGCAACGCTTCGGGTGTGTCGGCGTGAGGCGCTTCCATGAGAGCGTTGGCGTCGTCCACGGAAAGTGCCTTAGGCAGGCTTTTCGCGCGTTTCGGCGCGCGCACGGTGGCGACGGGATTCGCCGCCATTTCGACGCGCTCGGCGAACCATCGATAAAACGCCCGCCAGACCGATAAGCGATGCGCAATCGAACGCGCCGACAGGCCGCCCCCATGAGCGCGGGCCACGGCGCCGCGCATGTCCGTTGCAATGAGGGATTCCAGCGCGCGGCCATTGGCGAGCTTTTTCAGCTCGTCGAGTTCATGCGTGTAGCCGCGCAGCGTATGTTCCGATAAACGCCGCTCATGCTCGAGCATCGATAAATAGGCGGCGACCGGATCGGCGTTCATGTCAGTGGGGCAGCAAGCGGCTGAGCGCTGCGCTGCCGAGCGTGCCGATCTGCGAAAGGAAGTCGGTTGCCATGCCTTCATGGAAACGGCGCGGATCGGGCGAACCCATCACCAGCAGGCCGAACGCGGGCGCTTCGGGTCCGGCCGACGGATCGCGCAGCGCAATCAGCGCGATGGACTCGGTGGTGTTCGCGGTATCGACGACACCATCTGTGGTCGCCGAAGCCACCGATACCGAACTCGCCGACGTCAGCCATTGCGCCGCCTCGAATCCCGTGTTCGCGCCGCAATACGGCGCGGCGAGGCCACTGGTGAAGGTGCGTACTTCCGCGCTCGTGGTCCTGGCAAACTCCGCCTGTGCGTAAGGCTCGGCCACGTCCCACACGCGCAGCGCCGCCTGCGGCACGTCGAAAATTTCGCACAGGCCTGCGGGAATGGTCTTCGGCAATGCGTGCGGATCGCGCTCGGACATGACCCGGATGGTCCACCGATGAAACTTGGCAGCAATGCTGTCGTTCTCGTGTCCGTAGCGCAGCAATTCGGCTAGCCGCCGCTCCATCTGCTTGTTTTTGTCGCGCAGCATTTCCATCTGCCGTTCCTGCAGCGACACGGCCGACTTGCCATGCGGATTGGACAAGCGGATGGTGCCCAGCAGCTCGGCGTGCGCAGCGAAGAAATCCGGATTGGCGAGCAGGTAATCGGCGACTTCTCGTTCGGTCATGGTATCGGGCAACATCGGGTTCCTGGCGGTCAGTCGGCTGTGGCGAGGTCGGCGGGAAGCTCGATCTCGCCTTCGAATACGGTGGTGGCCGGGCCGGCCATGAAAAGCGCGGCGTCCGGATCGCGCGTGCCGTCCCAGGTGATGGTGAGCACGCCGCCATGCGTCTGAACCCGAACCGGCGAGTCAAGCAGCCCACGGCGAATGCCCGCAGCAACGGCTGCACACGCACCCGTACCGCAGGCGAGCGTTTCACCCGCGCCACGCTCGAAGACTCGCAGCTTGACGGCGGTCCGGCTTTCGATTTGCATGAACCCCGCGTTCACCCGCTTCGGAAAACGCACATGATGTTCGATCAACGGCCCTTCGGTCAGCACTGGCGCGGTCTCGACGTCGGCGACGACCTGGACGGCGTGAGGATTGCCCATTGAAACCGTGGAAATCCAGCGGGTTTCGCTTTGCACGTCGAGCGGCCAAAGGGTATCCGCGCCTTCGGTGCGCCCTTGCAATCCTTCGGCATTGAACGGCACCCGCTGGGGTTCGAACTCGGGACGCCCCATGTCGACCATGACGTCGCCGTTTTCCTGCATGGTCAAAACGATTACGCCTTGCTGCACTTGCACCCGGACGCTCATCTTGTTGGTTAGGCCGCGGTCACGGACAAACTTCACGAAACAGCGCGCGCCGTTGCCGCAATGTTCGACCTCGCCGCCATCGCAGTTAAAGATTCGATACTTGAAATCCACGCCGTCGATGTCCGGCTTTTCAACCAGCAGCAACTGGTCTGCGCCCACGCCAAAGTGGCGGTCCGCGAGCGCGCGCACCTGCGCCGCGTTCAGCGAAAGCGGTTTAGAGTAGCCGTCGAGCACCACAAAGTCGTTGCCCGCGCCGTGCATTTTGGTGAATTCGAGTTTCATGTCGCTATTGTAAGTGACGCGAAGGCTGCGCATGCACTAGGCCGAATGGGGGGCGAGCCCGGATTCATGCAGCAATCGCGAGCCGTTTCCCTGATACTGGATTCTCAGTAAAAGCCCGGCTCGCCGGGTGGCCGAGTTTTGAAGCGCTTGTGTACCCAGTAGTACTGCTCGGGCATGAGGCGCACCTGCTCCTCCAGGAACGCGTTCATGCGGCGCGCGTCGGCATCGTCGTCGCCAGTGGGGTAGTTGTCCCAGGGCTTGAAGACCTTGAGCTTGTAGCCCTTGTAGTTCGGCAGGACTTCGCCCACGAACGGCATGATCTGCGCATGGCCGGTCTTGGCCAGCCGGCCGACTGCGGTAAGCGTGCACGCCTGGACGCCGAAGAACGGCACGAAGGTCGAATTGCGCATGCCGTAGTCCATATCGGCGCCGAGCATGACGGGCTTGCGGTCGCGCAGCCACCGCAGCACGATCCGGGCGCTGTCGGCGCGGCTTGCCATTTCGGCGTCGAAACGGCCGCGCTGCTTCTTCGCGACGTCGTCAAGCGTCTTGTTCGACATGGGCTGGTACAGCGATCCGCACGTCCGGTGCAGTTCGTGGTTGATCCAGACCGAGGCCGCTTCAATGGCGACGAAGTGAAAGCCGAGCAGCAAGGTCGGCGGCATGTCGGGGTCCAGCAGATCGACCTGGCTTTCCACCTGGATCAGCTTGGCGAGCTTTTCAGCCGGGGCGAACCATTGCACGCTGCGCTCGACGTAGCTGCGGATTGCGTGCCGGAAATGCTTTTGCGCGACTTCTTCGCGGCGTTCGGGCGTCCACTCCGGAAAGCAGAGGCTCAGGTTGATGTGCACGATCCGTTTCCGGTGGCTCGGAATCTGATAAAGCAGCCAGCCGAGGGCATCGCCGAAACGAGCCGTGATGCCGTATGGAATCAGGGCCAGCAGTTTCAGCAAGCCGACTGCGAGCGCAACCCCGATGCGGCCTAACATGTGACGCTCCCGAGGATCGTTACGGCTGGACTGGTGCGATACCGGGAAGCGTCCCGGGCTTTGAAAAAGTGAGGGTTGGTATTGGTTGGCGACAAACGGTCTGCTCTGTGACAAATTAGAGAAGTCGCTATAATAAAACCTTCGCCGAGTTAATGGACAACTTGCGGGGCGAAGCCGGAACGTGCTTAACGGTGCGTTTCGGACCATGTTTTCCGCTAAAGCGTCGCCGCTTCAGACTCCAAACGAAGTCGGCTACGTGAGTAACTTACCCGTATCTAAATTGGAGTCTGAAGCGTGTCAAACAACTACTTCTTTACCTCTGAATCCGTCTCTGAAGGCCACCCGGACAAGGTTGCCGACCAGATCTCGGACGCGATCCTCGACGCGATTCTGAAGGACGATCCCAACGCCCGCGTGGCGTGCGAGACGATGGTGAAGACGGGCATGGCCGT
>NZ_CAXTGZ010000400.1:0-5680 GCF_964243625.1 uncultured Caballeronia sp. | reverse complement strand
GAGCGCGCCGGATTGAGCGTGGCCGATCTCGATGTGATCGAAGCCAACGAAGCATTTGCGGCGCAGGCATGTGCGGTATCGAAGGAACTGGCGCTCGATCCCGCGAAGGTCAATCCGAACGGCTCGGGCATTTCGCTCGGCCATCCGATTGGCGCAACGGGCGCGTTGATCACCGTGAAGGCGCTGTACGAGCTGCAGCGCACGGGCGGCCGATATGCGCTCGTGACGATGTGCATTGGCGGCGGGCAGGGTATCGCGGCAATTTTTGAACGTGTAAGTAGCGATTGAGCAGAGACCATTGATGACGCAATTGAAAGTGGCAGCATTCGCGGCGGCAGCGCTGATGCTTGCCGGATGTAATTCAGCCATGCCGCCCGATGGATCGCGCTCGGTTTCAGCAGCGCGTGCAGCGGCCACGCCGGGCGACCTGGGCCTGCGGGCGCCGGGGACGTCGGAAGCCATCGAGACGCTGGCGTTGCCGCCGGCAAAACCCTTGACGCCCAACCCCGAATTTGCGCGGTTTCCGGTGTACGCAGGTACGCTCGGCGACCAACAGATCGAGATGAAGCTCGGCGCAAAGACGGATGAAGCGTCGGGCGTTCACGGCGAATACCGGTTCGCAGGAAGTCCGACGGTGATCGTGGTGGCGGGAGACCGCGACGGCGATACGCTCGAAATCGAAGAGTCGACCGATGGCACGCACATCACGGGCAATTGGGTCGGCAAGTTTGCCGCCGACGGCAGCGTATCCGGTGAGCGGATGAACGCCGACGATTCCAACCCGGTGCCGTTCGAGCTCAAGCCGGTCGGCGCCGGATTGCCGCCCGCCCGTGCGGCCGGTGCGAATGCGCCGCTCGCGCCGAGATCCGCGCCGCCCGCCGCGCCGTCGCTCGAACCCGCGCCCGTGCCGCCGAACAACGCAGTGGGCGGGACGAGCAACGTGATCATCGGCGAGTGATTTGCACTTAGCCGTCCAGCGTGATACGGCGTCATCGGCTTCTCGCGATGGCGCTTTTTTCTTTTAGCCCAGACATGCAGGACATTTCCATGACCGATTCCAGCCATTCGTCGAAAGAACGCAGCTTGCAGACTCGCATCGTCCATCCTGAGGACGAGCTGACGCCCGGTTTCCAGTCGTTTTCGGTGCCGGTCGCGCGTGCGTCGACGGTCGTGTTTCCGGATCTCGCCACCATGCGCGCCCTCGTCTGGCACGACGACAGCCAGTGGCGCTATGGCCTGCATGCCACGCCGACATCGCTTGCATTGGCGCAACGCCTCGCCGTGATCGAAGGCGGTCAGCATGCGTTGCTGGCACCGTCGGGGTTATCGTCGATATCGAATGTGTATTTCGCGCTCGTCAAATCCGGCGATCACGTGCTGATTCCGGACAACGCGTATTCGCCCAATCGCGAACACGCCGACTGGCTCGCCAAGGATTTCGGGCTCGAAGTGACGTATTACGATCCGCTGATCGGTGCGGGTATCGACGCATTGATCCAGCCGAACACCAGGCTGATCTGGCTGGAAGCACCGGGCTCGGTGACCATGGAAGTGCAGGACGTGCCGGCCATTACGAAGGTTGCGCGCGCACATGAGGTGTTGACTGCTATCGACAACACCTACTCCGCCGGCCTCGCGTTCAAGCCGTTCGAACACGGCGTCGACATCTCGGTGCAGGCGCTGACCAAGTACCAGTCGGGCGGGAGCGACATTTTGATGGGCGCGATCATCACCGCCGATAAACCCCTCCACGCCCGGATCAAAGCCGCGCGGATGCGCATGGGGATCGGTGTGTCGTCAGACGATTGTTCGCTGGTGTTGCGCAGCTTGCCGAGCATGAAAATCCGCTTCGAAGCGCATGACCGGACGGCGCTTTCATTGGCGCGCTGGCTGAAGACACGCCCGGAAATCGCGGCGGTGCTGCATCCGGCGCTGCCGGATTGTCCGGGCCATGAGTTCTTCGAGCGCGATTTTACGGGCGCGGGCGGCCTGTTTTCCATGGTCTTCGATAAGCGCTACAGCCCGGCGCAAATCGATACCTTCGTTGAAGCGCTGGCAAACTTCGCGATTGGCTGGAGCTGGGGCGGCGCGAACAGCCTCGCCATGCCGTACAACATCAAGTCGATGCGCACCGCCGGCGCGTGGCCGCATGAGGGCGTGCTGGTGCGTTTGTATATCGGGCTGGAGGAGGAGGCCGATCTGCGCGCGGATCTGGAGCGCGCGCTGGATGGCCTGGGCGACTGAGAACAACCAACGGCGGCGTTCAGAAGAGTTTCAACAGGCCATCGAGTCCCACGAAATTGAGCGCGAGCGTCGCCGATTCCCGGACCACCGGCTTTGCCCTGAACGCCACCGACAACCCCGCTTCCGCCATCATCTTCAGGTCGTTCGACCCGTCACCCATCGCGATGGCGCGTTTCGGATCAATCCCGAGCTGAGCGCACGTTTCACGCAACGTGCGGGCTTTCACTTCTGCGTTGACGATCTCACCGGTCACCTTGCCGGTCAGCTTCCCATCGATGATTTCCAGTGTGTTTGCGCGCGTGAAATCCAGGCCGAGGCGTGCTTTCAGTTTTTCGGTGAAGAACGTGAAACCGCCGGACACCAAGAGCGTTTTCAGGCCGGCGGCGCGGGCGCCCGCGAGCATGACTTCCGCGCCCGGCGACAAGCGCAGGCGCTCCTCGTACACGCGCTCCATCGCGTTTGCATCGAGTCCTTTCAGCAGCGCGACGCGCCGTGTCAGGCTCTCGTTGAAGTCCTTGATTTCGCCGCGCATCGACGCTTCCGTGATCGCCGCGACCTCCGCTTTCAGCCCGCAGAAGTCGGCGATTTCATCGATACATTCAATCGTGATCAGCGTCGAATCCATGTCCATTGCAACCAGGCCGAAGTCGGCAAGCCGCGCGTCCGGTGCCACGAACGCGTAATCCAGCCGATGTGTGCCGCAATAGGCATCGATGTCCGGACGCTGCAGCGGATCAGCGCCGCTCAACCGCAACACCGTGCCGTCAGCGGCCGCGCGCTCCGTTTGCCGCGAACGGGCGAGGGCGGCGAGCGGTTTCAGATGGGTATCGGCGATCGGTTCCAGGCTTTGGATGACGAGATTCATGACGAGGGGGAAAATTTTAGCGGCGAAAGACCGTCATTGTAATGGTCCCGACCGATGGCGAACGCACGCGCCACGCCGCTATCATGAACGTCAGATGACATAACGGAGACCCGAATGAACCCGACCGACCACGCACGCGCCTTCGACCTGCGCCAGCTCGACGCCGCGTTCTACGCCGATCCCTATCCGGTCTACGATGCGTTGCGCGCCACCGAGCCGATCAAGAGAATGCCGGACGGTTCGCTCTTTCTCACACGATACAAAGACGTGCAGGCGGTATATCGCGATCCGAAGACCTTCAGTTCGGACAAGACCGTGGAGTTCGGCCCGAAGTACGGCGCCGACAGTCCCCTTTTCGCACATCACACGACCAGCCTCGTTTTCAACGATCCGCCGCGGCACACGCGCGTTCGCAAGCTGATAGCGGGCGCGCTGACGGCACGCGCCATCGCCGCAATGGAACCCGGCCTCGTTAGGCTTGTCGATGCTCTGCTCGATCAGGCCGCCGAGCGTGGCGAGATCGATTTGATCGGCGAATTTGCATCGGCGATTCCGGTTGAAGTGATCGGCAACCTGCTCGATGTCCCGCACGACGAACGCGCGCCGCTGCGCGACTGGTCCCTCGCGATTCTCGGCGCGCTGGAGCCGGCGCTCACCGTGGAGCAGCACGAGAAGGGCAATCGCGCGGTGACGGAGTTCATCGATTATCTGGTGACGCTGGTGGCACTCCGCCGGAGAAATCCCGGCGATCCGCAGCACGATGTGTTGACGCGTCTCATCCAGAGTGAATCCGACGGCGAAACGCTCGACGAGGCCGAATTGCTGCATAACTGCATCTTCATCTTGAACGCAGGCCACGAGACGACCACCAATCTGATCGGCAACGGCATTGTCCTGCTGGCACAGTGGCCGGAGCAACGCTCGCGGCTGCGGGCCCGGCCGGAGCTGATTGAAAGCGCAATTGAGGAATGCCTGCGCTACGAAAGTTCGAACCAGCTCGGCAACCGGATAGCAACGGCGGATACGCAGATCGCGGACATTGAAGTACCGCGCGGGACGCCGGTAACCTTGTGCATTGGCGCGGCGAATCGCGACCCGGAGCAATTCGACCATGCCGAAACATTCGATATCACCCGGGAGCCGAACCGCCACCTTGCGTTCGGATTCGGCATTCACCAGTGCGCGGGTTTGTCGCTCGCGCGTCTTGAGGCCCGAATCGCGATCGGACGATTCGTGGCGCGCTTTCCGGCGTATCGGCTGAGTGGCGCCCCAACGCGAGCCGCGCGTGCTCGCTTTCGGGGGTTTGTGGAAGCGCCGGTTCTGGTGGAATGACGGACTTGCTGCAGCTTCAACGCATCAGACCGTGCGACATGGCGTAATGGCGCAAGGCGGCGTTCATGCGTGTCTGCCAGCCGTCGCCTTGCGCCTTGTACGCATGGACCACATCCGGATCGATCCGCAATTTGACGGGCAGCTTGGGATTCTCGAGCTTGGGCCGTCCGCGCGGGCGCAATAGTTCCTGCGCGCGTTCCTGGCCATAAAGCTCCGGCAAGACCTCCGAGGCCGGACGCGCGCGGGCGAATTCGGTATCACCCCATTCCGGATTGTCTTCCGGCGCCAGATCCTTAACTTCTTTGATTTGCTTGTTCATATCTGTTTATCTCGCGAGAATTTGCTTTACGCAGGCTGATCACGTGCATCTTCGCGCCGCGCGGAGTAAAAACCAGCATGTGCAACCTGCCTTCAATTAAGCCAAGCACCTGGAAGCGCCGCTCCTCGTAAAGCTTCCTGATATCTTCGACAACCAGCGCCGTTGTCATATCCAGGTCGCGGACCGCCTCGAAAGACAGGCCACGCTCCCGAATGTTCGTCTCGCTTTTCAGTACGTTGTACGAGATTGGCATTAATAATGTACCCCCAAAAATCTGGATATGCAAGCTTTTAATGTACACCCACGAACTATGGATCGCGCCGGTCTAAAGGCCGTATCGATGTCTCGTTAGCAATAGTCTGAGGGCTAAAAATTATTTAAAATCGGAAAACTCTTATTCCCATTTCTTTGAGATGAACTTTGGCCTAGTCCTATACGTGTTGGCCTAGAAGGTCACTTTCGTTTATCGATCTTCGCGATTCGGAAGAAGATTTTTTAGCGATTACCGTATTTTTCCGCGAAGGTGGAAGTCCATAAGATGGACCCACACGCCGAAGGACGAGGTCGAAGAGTCGCCGCGCGTGCGCAGCTGGGATGCGGTGGGTACGGTGAAGGCGGTCGGTCCGGACATTACGCTTGGTCAAGATGGGCGACGCGGTCGTCTATGCGGGGAGCATCACGCGGCCGGAATTGGCGAAATGGGCAACGAGCTGGGCGCCGATCACAACGTGGATCACTTCGGCGACATGCCGAAGCGCCCGTAATCTCCGCAAGCTTAACGCAGCGAACTTGCGCGAGGCGCATCGCCTTCTGGACGAAAGGCGTGCGATCGGGAAGTTGGTGACGACGGGGTTCTGATTCTCCGCTTGTTCGGCATTCATCGGTGCGCAGGCTTGTCGCCCTCGCCCCGTAAGGCGGGC
>NZ_CAXTGZ010000399.1:0-5750 GCF_964243625.1 uncultured Caballeronia sp. | reverse complement strand
GGTAATCGCCGCAAACAAAGCGCCGAGCGCGCCAAGATCAAAGCGCAGCGATTTCTCCTTTGTGCTGCTCAGGAAAAGTCGCGCAAGACAAATTCCCGCGATAAATTCTCCTATCCGCAGTATCGGCAAAAAATTGACCAGTTCTCGTGGCCAGAACTCGTTTTTCAACGAAGGCGGCAAGAATGAAAGCGCCATCGTCGGCATCACCGAACCCGCCCAGCATACGGCGATCATTGCCGAAAGCGCTGCAAGACGCCGGTTCTTTAAATAGGTGAAGAGGAACGGAAAAGCCGCGTAAAACACGGCCTCCGCGGACAGCGACCATCCCGGCGTATTCCATGCATTGGCTGTGTTGGTGGTCCACGCTTGCAGGAGCGTAAGCGACATGAAGCCGTAAAACGCCAGCCGGACATAAGTGCCTGCACCGTGTCCATGCAGCGCGACGAGATTCGAATAGATCAGCGGCGCGAACACGATCCAGCCCAGCAAATAGATCGGATAAATTTTCGCGAACCGGGAAAAATAGAATTGCCGGATGGCAGGTCGTTCCGCACCGTTTACTTCAGGGTGCGTGTAGGTCAGGATGAATCCCGAAAGGATAAAGAACAGCTCCACGGGATCGCCCGCATTTTCATAAAAATGCAGGGTCGGGATTCCCGAGGTCGCGGCCACCCTATCCGACAAGTGGTACAGCGCAACACTCAATGCCGCGAGAAAGCGAACGCCGGTCAACGCGGGAATCAATGGCCTTCTTGCGACTGTTGTCATCGTTCCATAGGGTGCGCCGCGTGCCCCCGCCCGCTTGGCGACCCTATGGTGCCCGCTAAATAAATCGAAAATTAATGCGAAAACGCGGGTTTTGGCGAAAATAAAACGCGCTCGATACGCGAATGCCTACTTTGCGAACACCTGGCCCTGATCTTCAAACGCCTTGAATTCCAGCGCGTTTCCCCCGCATGGATCGAGGAAAAACATGGTGGCCTGTTCGCCGGGCAAACCCTGGAAACGAATCTGCGGTTCAATGATGAACTTGACGTCCTGCGCGCGAAGCCGCTCAGCCAGCGCCTTCCATTCGCGCATTGGCAAGATGGCGCCGAAATGGCGGACGGGCACGTCGTGGCCATCGACTTCGCTCGTTGACTTGTGGCCGGTCTCTTCCGGCGAAAGATGCGCGACGATCTGGTGCCCGTAGAAATCGAAGTCAACCCAGCTCTCCGAGCTCCGCCCTTCAGGGCAGCCCAGCAATTCGCCGTAGAACTCCCGGGCCTTCGAGATACTGTTGACGGGGAATGCGAGGTGGAACAACGCGGTTGCAGTCATTGGATGCCTTGAGGGGTGGTTATTGAAAGCATGAGCAATATCGATGATGCTAAGATAAAGAATATCGAATGAGAAACGCATATTTTAAGGTCTAAGCATCAATTATTTTCATCATGCTCCGCTACCTCGCCACCTTCCTCACCGCCGCCGAAACAGGCTCGTTTTCCAGTGCCGGCGAACGGCTGGGCCTGACGCAATCGGCGGTCAGCATGCAGATCAAGCGGCTGGAATCAGATCTCGGGTGCCTGCTGTTCGAGCGCAGCGGGAAAGCGGTGCAATTGAGTGAACGTGGGCGGGCGCTCATCAGTCACGCACGCGACCTGGTTGCGCGCTATGACGACATGAAGGCGGGCGCGGCGCCACAGGTGTCGACAATCAATCTCGGCGCCATTTCCACCGTTCAATCCGGCCTGCTTCCCAAGGCCTTGGGAGGCTTTTTTGAGAGTTGCCCGGCGACGCAGATTCAGATCACGCCGGGCACGTCCATTCAATTGCTGGCGCAAGTCGACGCGGGTGAACTCGACATCGCGGCCATGATCAAGCCGAATTTCGGCATTCCCGCCAACCTTGTCTGGATTCCATTACTGGACGATGTCTACGTTGCCGTAGCGCCAAAGGCGGCCATGGGATCGCTAAGAGAGTGGGCGCTCGATCTGCCGTTTATTCGCTACGACCGACGCTCCTATGGCGGCGGCCTCGTCAATACGTTCTTGCGGCGACAAAAACTGATGGTGCGAGAGGGAATCGAACTCGATGAACCCGCGGTGATTGCGCAGATGGTCGCGGAAGGTTTGGGCTGGTCCGTCGTGCCGGGTGATTTGCTGATGCTCCGAGGTATGTCTTCAGTGCAGCGCCTGACGCTCCCGGGCCAGCCGGTAAGCCGCAAGCTCGGCCTGCTGGTGAGGAAAGCCGTGATGGAGCGGGCGACGACGCGAGCGCTTGTCGAGAACCTTCAGAACGAAGCGCGGATGCGCCGGTCCGATGCAGCAAAAATGGACGATGCACCTGTCGCGTCTCGTCAGGGCGTCACAGCGCGTCGGCCCAGAATAAAACGGGCTGACGCGTAGTTACAGCGGGTCCACGACAACGCTTGCTCAAGCATCTCGCCACGTGGGGCGGCGCGCGGTCTTCGCTTGCGTTGAAGGAATAAGTCCGTGTCACGGGTGTTATCAAGGGGGTACGCCTTCCCAACACTCTGACGAACGCCCCACATGAAATTCAGCGACCTGTCCTCCCCCGCTTTCTTCGAGAATCCTTACCCGTTCTACGAGCAGCTTCGCGCCGAAGGCGCGCTCGTTCCGCTTGCGCCCAACGTGGTGCTGACGGGCCGCTTCGCGATCATCGAAGCGCTGCTTCACGACCGGCGCATGGGCAAGACCTACATGCAGAGCGTTGCTGCACGATACGGCGAAAGTGGACGCGACCAGCCCGTGTTCCAGGCGCTCAGCCGCATGTTCCTGATGATGAATCCGCCCATGCACACGCGCCTGCGCAGCCTGTTGATGAAAGCTTTCAACGCACGCCAGATCGACCTGCTACGAGAGATCGCGCAAAGCACGGCGGATAATCTGGTCGCCGCGCTCAAGCCCGGTGTGGAATTCGATCTGGTCAGCGATTATCTGTTGCCGCTGCCCGTGAATATCATTTGCCGCCTGCTCGACGTACCCGTGCAAGACGGCGTGAGGCTGGGCTCAGCGGCGAGTCACCTGGGCAATGCGCTAGACAGCGCGCCCATGGACGCCGAGCGCCTCGCCGCGGCAAACGAAGCGACCCTCACCCTGCAGCGCTATTTCGCGGGCGTGGTCGAACAAAGGCGCTTGAAACCGGGCGGCGACCTCATCTCCGCACTGGTCGTTGCAGAGGAAGCAGGTGAATCCCTCAACGACGATGAAATCGTATCGAACGTGTTGCTGCTTTTTGTGGCCGGGCACGAGACGACATCGAACATGCTGGGAAATGCGTTGATTGCGCTGCATCGTCAGCCGCAGCAGCTTGAGTTGCTGCAACGCGATCCATCGCTGGTTTCCAGGGCTATCAGCGAATGCCTGCGCTTCGACAGTTCGGTGCAGATGATCGTGCGTACTGCGCTTGAAGACGTGGAAGTGGAAGGGGTAGCGCTTGCACGCGGCACCATCGTGTTCATGATGGTGGGTTCCGCCAATCGTGATCCTGGGCAATATAGCCAACCTGATCAACTGAATATTGAGCGTCCGCTTCAAGGCAAGTTGCTGTCGTTCGCCGCGGGTATTCATCACTGTCTCGGCGCAAGACTCGCTACGCTCGAACTGGAAATTGGGCTGGGCACGCTTGTCTCTCGGCTGCCGGATTTGCGCATCCCCAATCTCGACGCGCTGCAATGGCGGCAACGCAATACCCTTCGCGGCGTGGAGTCATTAAAGGCTCTTTACTAAAGAAAATGCGCTATTTCCCCATCACAGGAAAATAGCGCATCGCAAGCGCCAAGAACACGACGCGTGCTCAACGATGTCCCGTTCCTCCATGTCCGTACATATGACCGCCGCCGTGAAAACCACCGGCGTAAGCACCGCGTACGTGATAGTGGTTCATCTGGTTGAAATGGCTGTATCGATGGAAATGGTGGAAACGGTCAACAAAAATAAAGCCGACGCCCACACCGATAAACAAGGGTGGCCCCAAATACCACGGGTCCGCGTAAGGATAATCAGCTATCGGGTAGGTCAGCACGCTTCCGTCATCGCTCTGGACGATGCGCCACGTGCCATCGCTTTGCAGACATGCCCTTCCGACGATTTGCTGCATCGCGCCGTCTATCTCCGCCTGCCCGGCGATGGCGCGGCAGTTGGATTGCGCATCGGACGAAATCGAGTCGTCGTAACCTTGCGCAAAGAGCGGCGCCGACGCCGCAAAACCCGTGCACACGAATACAGCATGAACCATCCTGCGGCAAAACGCTTTACGCATGATCGTTGTCTCCAGCAATGATCCCGGCGGGTAACGCGCAGCTCCGCAAGCGCCTCGATCACGCTTTGGCGAATGCTGCTCGTGCCGGGCTTACATGGATTAAACGGGCGACCGCGCTTTATTATTCCGGACGTATCTCACGCAACATTACACGCTTGTGGCATTGGCCACCGAACGGGCCATGATCGCCGCAGCGCCAAGGTAATTCGCCGGGTCCGTGAGTTCACGCAGGCGCGCTTCGCCGAATGCATCGCGTATCCCGGAGTCCTCCATCAGCACATCAAAAAGCGTGCGGTTGTTTTCAATCGCGATGCGGCACGCGTCGTACACCACGTCGTGCGCATGCTGCCGGCCAATGCTTGGCGCGAGGCCCATCATCACCGCTTCCGCCACGATCAAACCGCCCGTCAGGTCCAGGTTCTTTCGCATCTGCGCGGCATCGACCACCAGTCCACGCAACATGAAGTTCGCCTGATGCAACGCGCTGGCGCAAAGCAGGAAACTTTCGGGTACCGCGCTCCATTCGAGATGCCACGGACCGGTTGCGCGTTCGAAGTCGTGCATCATGCCGTCGAGCATCAACGCGGCGCGTTCACGCAGCATCTTTGCGGCCGCGAACATCAACTCGCTGGATATGGGATTACGCTTTTGCGGCATGGTTGAACTTGCACCGCGTCCCGGCACGAAGGGCTCGGCCACTTCGCCGAATTCGGACGCGGCCATCATCATCACGTCGAGCGCGATCTTTCCGAGCGATCCACCAATGCTCGCGAGCAGCGATACCAGTTCGCACAAACCATCGCGTGCGACATGCCAGGTGATCTCCGGATCGCGAAGATTCAATTCGGCCGCAAACAAGCGACGCGTTTCGAGCGCCCGCTCGGGATCGTTAAGCGATGCCAGCGTGCCCGCCGCGCCGCCGAACTGCACCATCAGCGCTCGCGGTTTTGCTTGCGCAAGACGCTCGGCGTGACGGTTCAATGCCGACAGCCATACCGCTGCGCGAAAGCCGAAGGTGACAGGCAGCGCATGTTGCAGATGCGTGCGGCCGGCCGTCACCGTGTCGGCATGCTTGTTCGCGAGATCGCGCAATGCGCCGCGCACTTCGTCGAGCTGACGTTCAATGATGGCCACGCCTTGCGCGCATTGCAGCATGGTCGCGGTGTCCATGATGTCCTGCGTGGTCGCGCCCCAATGCAGATAACCGCCCGCGTCACCGCACATTTCACTGACTTGCTTGACGAGCGGCAGGATCGGGTATCCGACGATCTCCGTTTCGTGGCGCAACGCTTCCAGATCGAGCCGTGAAAAGTCGGCGCGCGCAGTAATGTCTCGCGCGGCTTCTGCGGGAATCAGACCGGCTTTGGCCTGCGCACGAGCAAGCGCCGTTTCAGCATCGATACAACGCGCGAGGTACGCGGTATCCGAAAACACGTCGCGCATTTCCGGCGTGCCGAACATGTTGCGAAAGAGAGCGGAGTCGAATA
>NZ_CAXTGZ010000398.1:1565-5765 GCF_964243625.1 uncultured Caballeronia sp. | reverse complement strand
TCCGCGGGAGCGCTCAGGTTCGGGCAATGACCGGTCGCCCGCAGGCGGACCAGGGTGCTGCCCGCAATTTGGCGGTGGACGTAGTCGCCCACAGCGGGCGGGGCGATCACGTCTTCGATGCATTGGAGGATGAGCGTGGGCAGGGTCACCTTCGGCAGGTCCGCCCGATTGTCGCCCAGGAAGGTGGTGCGGGCAAACCCGCGGGCGATGAGGGGATCCATCCGGCAGAAGCTTTCCTCCAGTTCCCCGGCTAGCTCGGGCCGATCGGCGTTGCCCATGATCACGTTCAGTAGGTTATTGAAATCGTGCGCGATACCACCCGTCAGTTGCCCGAGCGCTTCCATTTTTTGCGCCTGCACGAGCACCGCCTGGACCTTTGCGCGTTCGTTGATTTCCTTCATGAGCCGGTCGTTCGCCGACGCCAGTTCCTGCGTCCGCTCGGCGATCCGGCTTTCTAGGGTGTCGTTAAGACGCTCGACCACGAGTTGGCTTGCGAGGATCTTTTCGTTGACCGCGTGCCGGTCGGTGACATCGAGCGATACACCGATGATTCTCGTCGTCACCGCGCCGGTCGTGCTATTAACAGAGCGCATTGGATGGCCGCGTGACTCGACCCAATGTATCGATCCGTCCGGCCACATCGCCCGATATTCCACCGAGAGATTCGTGTTCTCTTCGATGCAGCGTTCGAGCGCCCTGTGACGCATCTCGCGGTCTTCAGGATGAATTGCTTCCACGAGCTGCGCGTAATCCACAGTCGGCGCCTTGAGCCCGAAGATCTTGCGAAACGCCTCGGTTGAGCGCAGCGCGCCAGTCTCGACATCGAGTTCCCACGATCCCAGCCGTCCGGCCGCGAGCGCCAGATGCAACCGCTCCTGCGATTCAACGCGCTCGACAAGCTGACGCCGCGCCTCGTACTGCCTCATCCGCGCGCGCAACGAAGACGCCACCGCGCGCCGCAAAGTTTCGGCATGCAGCGGCCGTTCGAGCACAATCACGTTGCCGAGCTTTTCGAGCAATTCGAGCGCGTGCTTTGGACGCCGTTCCATGCGTTTCGTGGCGAGCAGGATGAGTGGGAAATCGGACCAGGTCGGCTGCTGTTCGAGCCAGTGGAAAAACTGCGGCATGTCGTCGTCGGTGAGGGCTTCTTCAGCAATCAACGCCGTGCCCGCGCTTGCGCGCAGTTCGGCATTTAGCATTGCTGCGTCGGTGCACACCAGACATTTGCGGCCGTCGCGGCTCAGGACTTCACCGATGACGTCGGCATCTCGGCCGCGGGGGGCAAGGATCAGGACTCGGTTCTCCACAGCTACGCGTCCTTACGACCAACACGCCCGAGGATTTCGGTGTCGCCACGATACGACGGCAGTCCGGCCAGCACGCCATCGAAATCGCGCAGCGCTTCGCTCACTTCTATCCCTCCGCGAGCCAGCCGGAATTGCCGGATCGTGCGCTCGTGCGCGCTGCCACGGCTCTTGACAGCCGCAAGCGCGGTCAGGACTTCGCCCTGATGCTCGAAATAGCGGAACAGGATCATCGTATCGCTGAGATAGCTGATATCGATATCCGTCTCCACCTCGCCCACGATTCCATGCTGCCCGAGCACGAGCATGGTCACCACGCCGCGCTGGTTCAGGTAGCCGAGCAGTTCATGCATCTGCAACAACAGATAACGCTCGCCAGGCATCGCCTGAAGGTACGCATTCAAACTGTCGATGGCCACATAACGCACGCCCTCCTCTTCCACGGCGTCACGCACATCGCTTGTGAACTGTCCTGGCGACATTTCCGCTGGATCGATCTGGCGCAAGGTTAACTGGCCGCTTTCAAGGAACGGCGAGAGGTCCATGCCGAGCGCCTTGGAACGCAGCAAGAGCGTGCGGAGGGTTTCATCGAAAAGGTAGTACATGCAGCGCTCGCCGCGCTTTAACGCCGCCATCAGGCAGCACACCACGGTGGTCGTTTTCCCCACGCCCGATGGCCCGATCAGCAACGTGTTTGTGCCAGGAATGAGGCCGCCGCCGAGCAACGCGTCGAGGCCCTCCGATCCCGTGCTCAACGGCGTGCTGGAAAATTCCGCGTGATGCTCGGCCGCGACCAGCCGCGGATACACATCGATACCGCCCGTCTCCAGCGTGAAATCGTGGAACCCCTCGCGAAACTTGAGGCCCCGCATCTTCGCCACACGCAGCCTGCGGCGCGCGCCGCCGTAATCGTGTACGAGCTGATCCAGGCTGACCACGCCATGCGCGATGCTGTGAAGCTGAAGGTCGCTTGGGTCGGAGGTGTTGTCGTCGAGCAGGAGGACCGTGCAGTCGCGCGTTGCGAAGTAGCGCTTCAGCGCGAGGATTTGCCGGCGGTATCGAAGCGGATTTTGCGAGAGCAGCCGCAATTCCGACAAGCTGTCCAGCACGATCCGGGCAGGCTTGATCGCCTCGACCTGATGCATCACGTTCTTGACGGTCTCACCAAGCTCCACTTCCGCGGGATGCAGGACCGACTGTTCGTACTCGGGGTCCAGCCCTTCGTCCGAAAGCAGCTCGACAATGGAAATGGCGTCGACTTCCCAGCCGTGGGCATCGGCTACGGCGAGCAGTTCCGAGCGCGTCTCGGACAGCGTGATGTAAAGCCCGGCCTCGCCCACCTCTGCGCCCTTGAGTAAAAATTGCAGCGCCAAGGTGGTTTTGCCCGCCCCCGGTGACCCCTCCACCAGATAGACGCGGTTAGGCGTCAGGCCTCCGCCCAGTATATTGTCGAGTCCGTCAACGCCGGTCGACATACGTGGCGTAGCAGGCACCGGCTGGCGTTTATTTCTCATAATATTAATCGTCGATATGCACGCTTTCGCAATACCGCAAGGCAGGAGCAAGGAACAGGCCCACCTCCGGCGGACGCTTAACGCAAAAAAGCCCTCTATGCAGAGGGCTTTTCAGTTCGGACGCGGCGTGAATTTTTAGACCCCATGCCGTTCCGAACGGTTATTGCTGACGAATCAAGTAGCTTGTGAAAGCTCAGGCACCGAAATTCTTCGATGCAAATTCCCAGTTCGCGATATTCCAGAATGCTTCGATGAACTTCGGACGTGCATTACGATAGTCGATGTAATACGCGTGTTCCCAGACGTCGATGGTCAGGAGCGCTTTCGCGTCCGTGGTCAGCGGCGTAGCGGCATTGCTGGTCGAGACGATATCGAGCGAGCCATCCGGCTTCTTCACGAGCCACGTCCAGCCCGAACCGAACGTGCCGGTTGCGACCTTCGCGAACTCTTCCTTGAACTTGTCGAACGAGCCGTACTTGGCGTTGATCGCGTCGGCGAGCGCGCCGGCCGGAGCACCGCCACCCTTGGGCGACAGGCTGTTCCAGAAGAACGTGTGGTTCCAGACCTGGGCTGCGTTGTTGAACACGCCGCCCGATGCCTTCTTGACGATTTCTTCGAGCGGCAGGTTTTCGAATTCGGTACCCGGAATCAGCTTGTTCAGGTTCGTCACATAGGTTTGATGATGCTTGCCATAGTGATACTCAAGCGTTTCTTCCGACATGTTCGGAGCAAGCGCGTTCTTTTCGAACGGCAACGGCGGGAGGGTATGTTCCATGGTGCGAGCTTCCTTCTATGTTGAATTATTGGGGGACGTGAGGAGTGAAGCAATGGAGCACTCGATTGTAGGCGAGTTGGGATAACCCCGCAAATTGCGGGTTTTTATGAGCATGATCGATTACGAAGCCATGGCAGCCGCGTAAAAAACGCTCCTGCAGACACGCTAGCCCGTCAAAACTACGGGCCTTTGGAGCCATGATCCGCAGCCGCTTTCCAACGCGTGCATGGAGCGTGCCGGGCTCAGAATTCGTCGGATAAACGGGGTTGTACATCGGCGAGCAAGACATCCGCCGCGCCTTCTGCGAGATGCACGGTCAGCGGCCGCTTCGGCTTCAGCGCATTCGGTGAACGCACCGCGCGCCCCGTTTGCGTATCGATCAACGCGGCGTAGCCACGCTCGAGCGTGCGTTGCGGACTCAGCACCTGCAATCTCGCCGATAACTCCGACACCCGCGCCGCCGCACGTTCGTGCCTGCGGCCTTGCGAGTCGCCCAGGCGCTGCGCGAGCCGCATCAGATGTTCACGCTCGGCGGCGAGATCGGGACGCCAGCGTTGCCAGCGCATGTGCACGAGCGCGAAGCGTGCGCGGGCATCACGCACCGGAC